>NZ_NFKG01000014.1:0-52600 GCF_002160275.1 Pseudoflavonifractor sp. An187
CAAATGCCTGGGATGGAAAACTCCTGCGGAAGTCTTTTATCACCAGGTGTTGCACTTGACTTGACAATGCGCCCGATGAGAAATGGGGGAAAGAATCGCCAAAGGCGGGTCCTTCCCCCGCCTTGTGGAATCCACCCTGCTGGTACTGGCTGCTCCTGCGTCCTTCTCTTTCTGGCCCTTGGACCGGTGGGATCACATAGATGGCCTGGCAACTCTAAAGGAACTGCTTTCTTCTCTGGTAGATGTGACTTCTACCGCCAGGGCCTTCCTCTGGCGAGCAGCTGTTCCCAGCTGCCGGTGGACTGGCTCCCGGCGGTGGCTACACCGCACCACCAGAGTAGGCCCGGACGGGGGAACCGCCCAGCCATAGGGCCAGCTGCCATGGTGGCCTGGTGTAGTGGCACTATAGGCGCCACCGTAAAGGTGACGGGCCGAAAACGGGCTTGACGCACATCCGGTCCCGTACCCCAAGGGGGGTACTTAGGGGGGAACGCCCTAAGCGGGTTTTGGTTCCTTTTGCCCGAACAAAAGGAACCCCCAGCGGGTAGCGTCCCCGCCAGACTGGCAAGGCTACTCCAGCGAAGAGCAAAGAAGTGTGTTCCTAATCGGAGCACGGGGACTGGAAAAGACACATAAAAACTTGGGAGCGGCTCAAAAAGCCGCTCCCATCTCTCTATTCGGTGCGAAAAAAGGAGAGCAGCGAAACTTTCGTCTCGTTGCTCTCCATATCGATGTCAGCGCATCCGCAGCAGCCGCTCGATGCGCTTGTAGAGCAGGGTGGTGAGCACCGACACAATCAGGCCCTTGAGCAGGTTAAAGGGCACCACGGCAAAGAACACCAGGGTGGACACGCTGTTGATCATGCCATTGACCGCCGTGCCCATGGCCACCAGCTGGTCCAGGGGCAGGCCGTAGAGGGCGGAGAAGGCGGGGAGCAGATACACCGCGTTGAAGAAGCTGCCGAAGGCAGCCATCACCACCGTACCGGTGACCATGCCAGCGATGGCCCCCTTCTTGGTCTTAAAGCGGTGATAGAGGGTGGTGGCGGGGAGAATGAAGGAGCAGCCCACCACAAAGTTGGCAAAGTCGCCCACGAAGGCGGTGGTGGTGCCCTTGAGCAGCAGCTTGAGGATGATCTTCACCAGCTCGCACACCACGCCCGCCACAGGGCCCAGGGAGAAGGAGCAGATGAGCACGGGCACCTCGCTCAGGTCAATTTCATAAAAGCTGGGAGCAAAGGGCAGGGGAAACTCCAGGTACATCAGGATGGCGGCCATGGCGGCAAAGATACCGATGTACGCCGCCCGCCGGGCGCCCTGCTGACGGGGCACCTTCAGCCAAACCCGTTCCACCAGCATGGCCACTACAAACAGGGCCACAAATACCCCCAGGCATACCAGAAGATACACCACATTGTCCTGTGCGCTCGCCCACAGGTCCGTCAGGTTGTTCCACATAATAAAAAAACCTCCAAATGATATTGAGACGCCCAAACGCCAATGCCGTTCAGGCGCAACAACCCACTTGGAGCTCTTGCACATCCTCTTCCATCCGGACTCTAACCGTTGGTCCCGGAGTTTCACCGGGTCAGCCGCAGAACCAAGGCTCTGCGGGTCGCGGACTATACCGCCAGTGGGGAATTTCACCCCGCCCTGAAGACATGGTATTCACTTGTCTCTGCCCGCTATTATAGCACAGTGCTGCTAAAAAGCAAGCTGTTTTTCTCAGCAGCCTTCCCAATACCATTGGATGCAGAATCTGTTCACCGTGCTACCTCGCATTCTCATACTATGCAAAAGCAAAGATCATTCATCCAGCAGCCGGGCGTCAACAACCGCACAAAAAGCAGCTCTTTCCTCCGAATTAACAGAGGAAAGAGCTGTTTTTTGTGTTTTTTACATTTTTAACACGTTTTTTCTGTCAATGTTCCACAATATCACGATTTAAATGGAAATAGAGCCCTTTTGCCGACATTTTGCTCCAAGTATTTCCAGGCGTTTTTCGCCTGTTTTTGACATTTTATACAATGATCCACTTCTATGATAAAAAGATTTCCCTGGGCCAAAATGCCCAGGGAAATCTTTTTATCATACGATTCGGGTACAAATCACTACATAGCGGTAGGTGTTGGTGGGATAGGGGTGGCAGGTGATGAGAGTGAGTAAATCTTCGCCTGAGCGAATAGATAGGCACTCCACCTCGTCGGGATTCACCACCTGGATTTCTGATACTTCATACTGCAGAGTCTCCCGGAAATTCTGGACCTGCACCACGTCCCCCAGCTCCAGCTTCTGAATGTTGCGGAACATGGGAGCCTGGAAATACCCCCGGTGCCCTGCCAACACACAGTTGGTGTTCTCCCCTCCGATGGGATAGGAGGTATTGGTCATGTGGGCAGCACCCAGGGTCATATTTCTGGGGTTGGCCCCCAGATAGATGGGCAGCTCAATCCCCATTTTATCTATGGTGAGATAGCCGATCACACCATCTTCCAGTCCATACTCAGACAGGTCAATGGCGGGCTGTTCATAGGAGAAGGGGTCCACCAGCTGGGGCTGGTGCTCTTCATAGAGCCGCTGATTTTCCTCCGCCAGCTTCTCATACAGCTCTTCCAATCTAGGGTCTGGCTCCTGGGCTTCTTCTGGGGCCACCTGTTCCAAGAAGCTCTCCTTTTGTCTGGAAACCTCTTGGGCATAGCGGAAGGCGGTAAAGCGGGGATAGAGCAGAACACCAGCCCCCACCAGAACCAGTACCAGGCCCAATATGAAGACAATCCGTCTCGCCTTATCCCTCACGGCGTTTTTTCCTCCTTCTCCACACGACGATACCTACAATCAAGCCCACGCCTACCACAGCGCCGGGAATGTAGTACCACAGGTAGGTGAAGTCCAGGGTCCGCAGGGTTACTTCATCCTCCTGCTGCTCCATCTCCGGGTCATACTCCACCCGGGTACCTCGCACCAACAGTCGGTGGGTATTGACCGCATAGGGGGTACAGGTCACCAAGGTCACCAAGTCTTTGTCTGCCTCTGCCACCAGATTTTCCAGCTCATCCGGCTCCACCGTGGTGATCTGGTCCACCTGATAGGCGTGGACCTCGTCCAGCACATGGATATAGAAGTGGTCCCCTATCTCCATCTCGTCCAGCCGGGTGAACAGTTCCGCGCTGGGCAGTCCCCGGTGTCCGGTAAGAACGGTGTGGCGGTTGAGTCCGCCAATGGGCAGAGCGGTGACCTCCATATGCCCGATTCCCTTGGCCAGCACCTCCTCGCTGGTACCGTGGTACACCGGCAGAGATAGGCCAATTTTTGGGATTTCCAGGGTGCACATCACGTCGTCCAGAGCCAACACGTCCTGATAATTGTCCGGGATGGCGTAGCCACTGCCAGGGATAAAGGGGTCATGCACCGGGTCGCCCATCAGGTTTTCATTGTACTCTATGGCCTTCTGCCACTCCTCTTCCAACGTCGCCTCGTCCAAGCTGTTGACCAGATTGGCGTGGGACGTGATCATTTCCCGATGGCTGAGGTCGGCAATGAAGTTGCTGATGGCGGGGTAGAAAAAAATCCCCGCCCCCAGCACCAACAGCACTAACGCCAGAATGAGGGGCACCTTGGCTCCCTTTCTCTCTCTCTGTCGGTTCTCCTGGGGTTGTACACTCATAAATTGGCTTCCTCCGTGATATGGGAAGGGCCGGGGCGTGGGACGCCCCGGCTCCTTGCTTGCGATTTTTGCTTCGAAGAGGAATTAGTCCTCTGCCTTCTTCTTCTTCAGGGTCACCAGCACCAGAGCAGCGCCGCAGGCCATGATGACCAGGCCGCCAGCGGTGAACAGCACGGTGCCCATGCCGCCGGTGGTGGGCAGCTCAAAGCCGGGCTTGGCATTTCCCAGCTTGAAGCTGATGACTTTTCCATTGACCGTGGTGGCATCGGTAACAATCATAGTACCATCAACCTTGGAAGTACCCTGATCCAGCACACCATCTGCACCATCAGGATCGCCGCCGGTGGCATCGGTCATGGTAATTTTGGTGATAGCATCATCCTTGGGCAACTGGTAACCATCGGGGGCCTTGGTTTCCGTGAGGGTATACTCACCCACATCCACACCCCAGAGCTGAAGGGTACCGTCATCGGCCACCACCAAAGTAGTGACGGGAGTCACGGGCTCGACGAACCCCTTCTCACCGTACTTCACATAGATGCCCTCACCAGTCTTTACAAACTGAATTTCCTCTCCATCAGCATCTTTCAGAGTGAACTCTGCTCCAGCCAGCGTAGAATCCGGGTCAGCGGCATCCACCTTGGTGACATTAATACCGTAGGTATACACTTTCTTATCTACAGTCGTCTTCTCGTAGGAATCCTCGTCATAGGGGTTGGTGTTGACACCCACATAAGCGGTATTGCCCACTTCATCAACGGTAAAAGCACCCTCATTTAAGGTACCGGTGTACACAACATGGACATAGGTGGCTTCTTTATCCCCATCCTTCAGAGCTTTCTGCAGGGCATCATAGTCGAAGATCAAATCAAAGCCGTTACCATTTTTAACAACAGTATAAATAATATCCGTAGCAGGTAGCAGATCGTCATCGACATAGGTATCGGCATTGGTGTTAGCATAAACCTTCACGGTGGACACGCCGTCAAAGTCCAAGCCTGCGCCCATAGTATCGCCAATCTTGAAAGTCTTGTAAATGACCTCATTGGGGCCAGCCTCAGGATATACAGGAATCGCCACGTCCAGACGGTAGGTCACGGTGTCGCCCACAGCATAGCCCAGGTCGCTGTTGTCGCCTTTCTCGCCCTCCACGTTCTTATCAATGCCGCCCTTGCTCTTGAGCACCACGGTAGCATCTTCTACATACCAAGTCTCACGGGTAAATTCACTATCAGGAGCACCAGCATCGTGGTCACCCCACTGAGGATATAAGGTGGCGACAGCAGGATTGTAGGTGTTTCCAGCCTTGGAAGTAGTCACCAGGTACTGCCCCATGGCCACGTCGGAGATGGTGGCAGAAGTGCTTTCCAGCTTGACAGTCTTAGCAGCCGTACCGAGCTTGCCGCTGCCTTCCAGATCATGGTAGAATGCGCCCAGAATAGCAGCATCCGCTTCGGAAAACGCCTTAGTCACCTCATACGTATAAGTAGTAGTCGTTCCTTCCTCAGCCTCTGTTTTATGTTCGATAACCTTCGCATATTGAGGATACAGCATGGCTACCCACTTTCCCACTGCTTCCTCCCAGGTATACACAGGGTCCTTGGGCTGAATGGAACCATTGGCATTCACCATGTTCACATTGATGATTTTGTAGAGGCTAACCTCGGCACCTACATCGTTGGCCGAACCGGTAATGGTGATACTACCAGTCTGGGTGGTGCTGGTGATAGGAGCTGCAAAGGCCCCCATAGTGGCCATGGACAGCACCATCGCCACGGTCAGACACAGCGCAAAGAGCCGTGCCATCGTTGATTTCATCGTTTTCATAGGTTTCTCCTTTCTCAACTGCTGGGTATATATTTGTGTACAGGTTTTACACTGCCTGTGTCACACAACATAAAGAAATTAGAGGAATTCGCTTCGCCTGCGGGGAGAACTCCACATCCACCAGCAGGCCAAAACTAGGCCTGTAAACATCAGCAGACCGCCGCCAATGCGGAAGTCCTCGCCTCCGTCACCACCGGTAATGGGAGGATTGATGGGCTTGTAGTTCATAAGATAGTAGGTATTTTCACCACTAGCTTCTTTTGCAATCGCCATGGCCGGGGTATCCATCGTAGCGTCCTCCGTGGACTGGATCACAAAGGTTCCCACTTCGCTGCCTTCATCTCCAGAAATATCCACCGTCAAATTCCATTGACCTGTTGGCAACTGGTACCCTTCTGGGGCCTCTGTCTCTACCAGCCGGTAATGCCCTTCCTGCAAGTTCTCAAACCGAGTCTCACCCTGAGCATCCGAGATAGCAGTGACGGGGTCTTCCCACACATCGGAAAGATTGTTCAGGTCGATCAACTCCTTGGAATCCTCAGCCCAGTTTTCCTCTTTTCCATCATAGTGGTATAGCACAAACTGTGCTCCCGGCAATGCGATAGCCTTGGACAAATCTTCTGAGCTAAAACTCAATCCATCCACTTTTGTAAAGGAATATGGAACCATAGGTACATAGAGTTTATTGGTATAAGCTACCGTCTCCACCCGATCAGCTTGAATAGTTCCTGTGCAAGTATAGACGCTTGTTTCCGCCTCAGCGGTTCCTTCACCATTGTTAGTCGCAGTCTCTCCTCCAGCCGAGGTGGACTGGGTGACACTCACTTTATAGTCCTCGCCATTATAAATGTTCAACTCTGAATCGGGATTGGGGTCTTGCTCAGTCACCACATAGGTATAGCCAGCTGGCAGGTCATGAACGGTAATGCTCTGTCCATGCTTGAGAACCACCTGGGCTTTTCCGTCCACAAATGTTATCTTCTCTTCTCCCGGCTTCAAACTGGGCTCTGTACTGGGTTGCACCACACTTCCACCATTTGCGGATGTTTCATAGGTGCCGTTGAGGTTCGCTCTTGTACCAGAATTTTCATAGAATACGTTGATGTCGAAAACAAACTCTTGGTTCTCCACTTTCTCCAACATATTACCCGTTACAGTCTTAGAGATAGACAAATCACCTGTAAGCACAGGAAGGCTCACTACGCCGTTGTTACCCAAGTATCCTAGGGCATTGCCCGGTTCACCATCGCTGCCATACGGAGGTGGTGCTTCCCTCTGTTCGGCATTCTCTGTTTCAATGTAGATCGGATACCGATAGGTTTCAGCAGTTTCACTGAGATTGTTTTCATCGCCTTTATCCATAACATCGTCACAATCGCTATTATGGTGGTGTTCAGGGTCATCTTTCTCATCCACCGTGCAATCACGGAATTGGTACCTGGATTCTGCTTCCAAATACAGGGGTCCATCTTCTGGATTAGGCTGGACATCCTCCAAATCATAAATGCTGGTCACCGGAACAGCCTTTGTCACGATTTCCGTCCCGTCATAATAGGTTATCTGCACATAGAGATCCCCGTTCTTGTCTTTGGCCGGAATCGTACATTCTTTATCCGCATACACCGGGGTATCCTTTTGGACATAGTAGAAGGGATTGGTATCTGCAGCTTGGAAATAGACATAGGCATTACCTACGGTTTTTCCCACCCCTGCCTGATCTTCCGCGTAGCCAGTGTATAGATTGGGGTTGAACCGAATACTACCATCTTCATTGGTGTGATTTTTGATATATTCACTGCTCAGACGACTGATGTTTGCATATCTTTGATTGTTAATCGTCGTAACGACCTCATCCCGTAGACTGACGGTGTAAAACAACCGTAAAGGTGTGTTATTTTTACAGACATTCTCCTTTACTGTGCCATCCTCGTTCAGGGTCACATAATTTGTTCGCAAAGGAATAAGCGTAGCAGGGACTTTTACTTCCAGAGTCTGGTCATAGGGGTACTCCGTATTTGTGGTAACCGTAATAACTATATCAATGAATTCTTGATAATCATATACGGGACTATCTAGACCTCCATAATATGTATACGTAGTTTTATTCCCGCTGTTTTGAGTATCTTTTATGGTAAAAACGCTCCCTTTGTATACTAGCTCACGCATAGCGGTTATCTGCATATATTGACCAATGTGATCTACATAAGTAACATAACCGCTATGTGCAGGATCCCCTTCTACCTGGGTGGGAACAGCACCAGAAACTACTATCTGATTTAATACCTGCTGAAAAGCTTCAGCAATATTCTCGGAATTCTTAGCCGAAAAATAGGCATCATTGTAAAACAATGAATTTACATCTCCCGTGGGCGGATGAGTGAATGTGTATTTTCTTTCCCCATAACCAACGGTAATATCTGCGCCAGTTTGGTAGAGCTTCCATTGATCCCATACTTCTTTCAGTCCAGAGGTCACTACCTTATCCCATTCTTTAGGATTCAGTGTAACTTTCGCCATTTCCCTGTCTATGGTATTCGTCCAAGACTCCTCACCTACACCTACAGTGTAAACTTTCATGTCCTGCCTATAGTGCTGTGACACACGCTGTTTTTGATAGGCTGCATTCATAACAGCCTTGAAAGCATCCAATCCACTAAAATTTATATCGCCATCGCCGCTTACCCCACTAGGATTCCACCAATCTGTAGCATCGTCACCAGATGCAGTAGGGGCACCATCAGACATCAGCATCAGAACTGGATATCGAGTCTGTCCAGAAATTGTAGTAATATCATCATCAGGAACGCTCAACAACAAATCCATTCCTGCATCAATGCCCATATGAATGTTGGTCCACTGTCCCATTTTTGCAGACGCTTCTATTTGTTGTCCACTGCTGTTCATAACCGCTACATCCAAGCAGTCGCCTGCTTCACTCAAGGTAAAATAATTCTCTGCGTTTTTTACCATTGTATAGTGGTCCAAAAGCAGCAAAACCTGAGCTTCATCACTATAGGTTACTACACCGATTCGGTTGTCTGGATTCCCTGTCATCAGAGTGTGAACAGACTGATTGAGAGCCACCACCGTCTCTTTGATCTTATCTCCCTTCATAGAGTCCGACAAGTCAATGACGAATACCACGTCCAGCGGTACTTGGGACTGGCCCTCTACTACCGTAGTCGATGCTAGCAGGGAATAAGATATGAGAAAATCATCGCCTCCTATCTCAATCGTTTCAGTGTCCTCTCCTTCAGATGAGGAGGAAGATTCAACCGTCGCATCACCAGTATACACTGTTTTATCCGCCCACACTCGGCCGTTAAACCGAGTAGAACTGGGGCTACCCAGAGCATCCTCATAATCCTTTGATGCATTGGTGGGTGGGTCCGAAAAGCGTTCGCCTGCTTTGGCGGCACTGCCTCCCATGGGTTTGATCGCCTCCACCAACAGTCCCATGGCAAACACCAGGACCAGCAGCAAAGCCGGTACCATCCACGGTCTCTTCCGTATACGCTGTCGTATGCGCTGCATCATCCTCAACCAACCCCTTTCTCTTAGGATTTCACAGACGCAGTATATTTGGTTAGTACATTTATTTGTGTATTTTTCAGAAAATTTTTCATGCCATTCATACCATCTTGCCCTATAATCATTCCAGTTTCATATGCGTCCCCAGTCTAATCTGTCGCTGACCTTTTCGACAAACTGCAGACAGCACGTAGAGTATGTCTTTCGACATGCTCTTTTCACCAAACGGCGTGAATACTATACCATACTATGCAAGAATTATCAACGCATCGAAGGTAATTTTTTCTTAAAATTTGAAAACAATAACACTTTTGTCACATTCCATCTTTTATATGTCCGTTTCTCATGGACAAAGTGCTGAAAGTCAGCATTCTATTTCTTGCAAAATCCAAGGAAATATTTTCTTGTTAATTTGCTGTTTCCTACTCACCGTTTTTCTTAAAATTATATAATATCAACTATTAGTTTCTATATAAAACATTTTGTCAATATATAAAAACTTTCATTAACTACAAAAAAATTTTACTCTCTAAAAGTACACCTTTTGATTGACTAGATTGTATCGGAAAAATCTGGTAGATTTTATGTAATTTTCATGAAATATGCTTGCAGAGATTGAATTTTTACCCATTGTATGCAATAATTATTAATACCTGCCTATTCCAAAAGGTGTACTTTTTGGTAAGCTAAATTTTATTCCTGTCGGTGGCAATCTCGTCGCCTGCGATAGAACGTAGACTGGCTGATCTGGCACAAATCCAGTACATCGGACAAGGACAGCTGTTCTCGCTCCCAGGCCTGTACCAGCGCCTCAAAATTGTCCGGCAACTCCTTCTCCGGCCTGCCAAATCGTACCCCTCGGGCCTTGGCTGCAGCAATCCCCTCCGCCTGCCTCTGGCGGATATTTTCCCGCTCATTTTCCGCCACAAAGGACAGCACTTGCAGGACGATGTCACTGAGGAACGTCCCCATCAAGTCCTTGCCCCGGCGGGTGTCCAGCAGAGGCATGTCCAGCACCACAATATCAATTCCTTTGCTCTTGGTGAGAATCCGCCATTGCTCCAGAATCTCCGCATAATTGCGCCCCAGGCGATCAATGCTCTTAATGTAGAGCACATCGTCTTTTTTTAGCTTTCGTACCAGCTTTTTGTACTGTGGACGCTGAAAATCCTTCCCGGATTGCTTGTCAATGAAGATATTCTCCTGGGCAATGGACAGCTGCTGAATGGCCAGAAGCTGCCGGTCTTCATTTTGGTCTCGGCTGCTGACTCGTATATATCCATAGATGTGGCTCATTGAACTCTCTCCCGTCTTTCAAGCATTGTAGTATAGTTCTGCTCAAAGGTACGGTAAAAATTCAGTCGTATCTCTGCAATTTCTGGTTAAAAAGGCGCTGAACCAGGCCTATGGCCCGATTCAACGCCTATGCAAAAAATATACAGGGACTGCCCTGCATTTTCCATGCAGGGCAGTCCCAATTGTTACACTTCCATGATCACAGGGAGGATCATGGGATTGCGCTTGGTCTTCTTGTAGAGGTAGCCAGACAGGTTCCCCTTGATCTCAGATTTGATGGTAGACCAGTCCCGAATGTGCCGATCCTGGCAGCTGTCCAGGGCGTCCACCGCCACCTGGCGCAGCTCGTCCATCAGGGCCTCAGACTCCTTGACATACACAAATCCACGGGTAATGATGTCGGGTCCAGAGATGACCTGTCCGTCCTCGGCGGACATCGACACCACCACCACAATCATGCCGTCCTGGGCCAGGTGCTGGCGGTCCCGGAGCACCACAGCGCCCACGTCGCCCACGCCGTAGCCGTCCACAAACACCTTTCCGGAGGGAACGGTGCCGTTGATGCGGGCGTTCTTCTGGGTGATCTCGATGACCTTGCCCACATCGCTGATGATGATGTTCCGGGGGTCCATGCCCATGCTCCGGGCCAGCTTGGCGTGGGTCTTCAGCATGCGCTGCTCACCGTGGACGGGGATGAAATACTTGGGCCGCACCAGGGCGTGGACGATTTTCAGCTCGTCCTGGCAGGCGTGTCCGGAGACGTGGAGGGGCAGCTCCCGCTCATTGACCACCTCGGCATCCCGGCGGTACAGCTCGTTGATGACGTTGCCAATGGCGTTCTCGTTGCCAGGAATGGCGGAGGCGGAGAGAATCACCCGATCCCCAGCCTGAATCTCCACCTGGCGGTGGGTGTTAAAGGCCATGCGGGTGAGGGCAGACATGGTCTCGCCCTGGCTTCCAGTGGTGATGATACACACCTTGTTCTTGGGCAGGCCCTTGATCTGGTTGACGTCCACCACGGTGCCAGCGGGCACCTGCATATAGCCCAGCTCGGTGGACACCCGCATCACGTTCTCCATGCTGCGGCCCGTCACCGCCACCTTGCGGCCATACTTGGCGGCCACGTTGATGATCTGCTGGATACGGTCCACGTTGGAGGCGAAGGTGGTGACGATGATGCGCTGGTCGCAGCCCCGGAACAGGGCTTCAAAGGAGGCGCCCACGCTGGACTCGCTCTTGGTGAAGCCGGGACGCTCCACGTTGGTGGAGTCGGCCAGCAGCGCCAGCACGCCCTCCCGGCCCAGTTCACCCAGGCGGGTCAGGTCAGCCATACCGCCCTGGATGGGGGTGGGGTCGATCTTGAAGTCGCCGGTGTGAATACACACGCCCAGGGGGCAGCGGATGGCGAAAGCCACCGCGTCGGCGATGGAGTGATTGATGTGGATAAACTCCACGGTGAACTTGCCGGCCCGCACGGTCTCCCCGGCCTCGCAGGTGATGAGCTTCACCTTCTTGTCCAGGCGGTGCTCCTCCAGCTTGAGGCGGATAAGCCCGGCGGACATGCGGGTGGCGTAGATGGGCACGTTCACATCCCGCATCAGATAGGGAATGCCGCCGATGTGGTCCTCGTGGCCGTGGGTGATAAAGATGGCCCGAATGCGGTCCCGATTCTGAATGAGGTAGCTGAAGTCGGGAATGACCACGTCCACCCCGTACATCTCGTCATCAGGGAATCCCATGCCCACATCCACGATGATAATGTCGTTGCCGTACTCATAGGCGGTGATGTTCTTTCCGATCTCGTTGAGACCGCCCAGAGAGATAATTTTCAATTTTTCTGCCATAAATACTCCTTTACCAGTAATAACCTATACTTATCTTGTTTCATGCGTATTTATGGGCCTGTGGGCACACTCCCCCCTGGGGGTCCGGACCGCCCACCTCCCCTTGAGATGAGTGTGCCCGGAATGCACGCTGTGTTACCGCCAAAAGGGCAAATTGTCCCCCTTTTGGGCGCAGGAGAAAAGCGCCGTCGTCCACCCCATCTCTCTGGCCCTGTTTCGCCAGACAGATGAGGGGGCGGCCGCCTCACCCTGCGCTATGCACCGCTGTGTGGTTGTCTCTATCCGAAGCGCGCCCACGAGCCACGCTTTACGCCGTATCAAAACCGCTCAACTCCCTCGATGGGGAGGAGCTTGTTCAAGAAAGTATATCATATTCTCATGGCAAAGTACAGTATTTTTTGTCTGCCCAGCCAGTCCCGCCGCTATGCGTGGGTAGGGGCCGGGCTTGCCCGGCCCGCCAGCCCCCTGGCATTTCCCCAAGAAATTCGGGAGGGGCAAGCCCCTCCCCTACGCCACCCCCCAAGAAATGCACAATGTTCAGGGCCTGCATTATTCGTTATTCATTCATCATTATTCATTATTTTGCCCTTGCCAGGGTCAGCCCGATGACCTTCTCCGCCCCGGCGATGCGCAGGCAGGCGGCGCACTCGGCCATGGTGGCCCCGCTGGTGACCACGTCGTCCACCAGGACCACCTGTTTCCCCGTGAGGTCGATTCCCTCCCGCGCAGTATAAGCTCCCGTCACGTTGGCCTGTCGGGCGGATGAGGAGGTAATGCGGGCCTGCTGCTTTGTATCCCGCACCTTCTCCAAGGCGGACACCACTTCCACGCCCAGGTTCTTCCCCACCTCCCGGGCCAGCAGCTCACACTGGTCAAAGCCCCGTTGTCCCCGACGCCGCCGGGTCGCAGGCACCCAGGTGATACAGTCCACCTCCTCGCCCCACTGGTCGTGGAGGCACTGGGCCATGAGGGTGCCAAACAGCCGGGCGTGGATTTGCCCGCCCCGGAACTTAAACTGCTCCATTCCCCGGCGTACACTCCCCCGATACCACAGCGGGGAGAAGCACCGGGCACAGAAGTCCACCTGTTTCCCGACCTCCAGCTGCCAGGGAAGGGTCTTTTGGCACTGGTGGCACAGCCCTTCCTCCTCCCACACCTCCAGCACACGGCCACAGAAGGGACAGCGGGGCGGATAGATCAAATCCAACACCAGCTTCACCAGATTCATCTCTATGCCACCCCGCTTTGCGTCGAATTACGTCGAATGGTTTGGTATAAAAAAGGACGCAGCCGGTGGCTGCGTCCTTTTGAATGCTTGGGAGAAACTTACTGAGCGTACAGCTCGATGAGCTTCTGCAGGTGCTCCCAGCGCTCCATAGCGGCCTTCTCGTTCTTCGCGAACAGATCCTTGGCGCGCTCGGGGAAGGAGCGGGTGAGGGAGGAGTAGCGAGCCTCGTTCATCAGGAACTCCTGATAGCCGCCAGCGGGGGCCTTGGAATCCAGAGTGAAGGGGTTCTTGCCCTGCTCCTTCAGAGTGGGATTGTAGCGGAACAGGTTCCAGTAGCCGCACTCCACAGCGCGCTTCATCTCGGTCTGGCAGTTGGTCATGCCGCCCTTGATGGAGTGCATCTCGCAGGGAGCGTAGCCGATGATGAGGGAGGGACCATGATAGGCCTCAGCCTCACGGATGGCAGCCAGGGTCTGGTTGGGGTTGGCACCCATGGCAACCTGAGCCACGTAGACGTAGCCGTACTGCATGGCGATCTCAGACAGGCTCTTCTTGCCCACGGTCTTACCGGCAGCGGCGAACTGAGCCACCTGGCCGATGTTGGTGGACTTGGAAGCCTGTCCGCCGGTGTTGGAGTACACCTCGGTGTCGAAGACGAAGACGTTGACATCCTCGCCGGAAGCCAGGACGTGGTCCAGACCGCCGTAACCGATGTCGTAAGCCCAGCCGTCGCCGCCGAAGATCCACACGGACTTCTTCACCAGCAGATCGGACATCTCCACGACCTGACGGCAAGCGTCGCAGTCGCAGGTCTTAGCCAGCTCCAGCAGCTTGGCGGAAGGCTCCTTGGAACCCTCGCCCTCATCGCGCTTGGCCAGCCACTCAGCGGCAGCAGCCTTCAGCTCGTCGCTGGCGCAGTCGGCGGTGGTCAGACCGGTGACGACCTCAACCAGCTTCTCACGACGCTGCTTGACACCAACCAGCATGCCCAGACCGTGCTCGGCGTTGTCCTCGAACAGGGAGTTGGCCCAAGCGGGACCCTTGCCCTCGGCGTTGGTGCAGTAGGGAGAGGTAGCAGCGGGGCCGCCCCAGATGGAGGAACAACCGGTGGCGTTGGAGACATACATACGATCGCCGCAGACCTGGGTGACCAGACGGGCATAGGAGGTCTCGGCACAGCCGGCGCAGGAGCCAGAGAACTCCAGCAGGGGCTGCTTGAACTGGCTGTCCTTGACGTTGGCCACGGACTCCATGTCCTTCTTGGGGGCAACCTTGGCGACCATGTAGTCGAAGGCAGGCTGCTTGGACAGCATCTGCTCCATGGGCACCATGGTCAGGCTCTTGGTGGGACACACGCCCACGCACACGGCGCAGCCCATACAATCCAGAGCGGACACGGCCAGGGAGTACTTATACTTGCCCTTGCCAGCGCCAGCCTTGATGTCCACGATCTGGGAACCGGCGGGAGCGGCAGCAGCCTCTTCCTCGGTCAGAGCGAAGGGACGGATGGTGGCGTGGGGGCAGACGTAGGAGCACTGGTTACACTGGACACAGGTGCTCTCGTTCCAGGCGGGCACGGTGACGGCCACGCCGCGCTTCTCGTAAGCGGAAGCGCCCTGCTGGAAGGTGCCGTCCACGCAGTCCACAAACTTGGAGACGGGCAGGGAGTCGCCGTCCATCTTGTTGACGGGCTCCATGATGTTCTCCACCTGAGCCACCAGCTCAGCCTTGCCCTCGTAGTTGTGGGCAGCGGGAGCGTCCTCAGCGGTAGCCCAGTCGGCGGGCACGTCCACCTTGACGAAGGCGGTGGCGCCCAGGTCGATGGCCTTGTGGTTCATGTCAACCACGTCCTGGCCCTTCTTCAGGTAGGACTTGGTGGCAGCTTCCTTCATGTAGCGGATGCCGTCCTCCTGGGGCATGACGTTGGCCAGAGCGAAGAAGGCGGACTGGAGAATGGTGTTGGTGCGCTTGCCCATACCGATCTCGATGGCCAGGTCGATGGCGTTGATCATGTACAGCTGGATGTTGTTCTGAGCGATGTAGCGCTTGGAAGCGGCATCCAGGTGGTGGTTGAGCTCGTCGAAGTTCCACTGGCAGTTGACCAGGAACACGCCGCCGGGCTTAACGTCACGGACGATGGGGAAGCCCTTGGTGATGTAGCTGGGCACGTGGCAGGCCACGAAGTCAGCCTTGTTGATGTAGTAGGGGCTGCGGATGGCCTTGTCGCCGAAGCGCAGGTGGGAAATGGTCACGCCGCCAGTCTTCTTGGAGTCGTACTGGAAGTAAGCCTGCACGTTCTTGTCGGTGTGGTCGCCGATGATCTTGATGGAGTTCTTGTTGGCGCCCACGGTACCGTCGCCGCCCAGACCCCAGAACTTGCACTCGATGGTGCCCTCGGCAGCGGTGTTGGGAGAGGGCTTCTCCTCCAGGGACAGGTGGGTCACGTCGTCCTTGATGCCCAGAGTGAACAGACGCTTGGCGTCAGCCTTGGTCATCTCCTCATACACAGCGAACACGCTGGCGGGGGGAGTGTCCTTGGAGCCCAGACCATAACGGCCACCGATGACACGGATGTCGTTGCGGCCAGCGTTGGCCAGAGCGGTGACAACGTCCAGGTACAGAGGCTCGCCCTGAGCGCCGGGCTCCTTGGTGCGGTCCAGCACAGCGATCTGCTTGCAGGTGGCGGGGATGGCAGCCAGCAGCTTGTCGGCACGGAAAGGACGATACAGACGGACCTTCACCAGACCCACCTTCTCGCCGTGAGCGTTGAGGTAGTCGATGACTTCCTCGGCCACGTCGCAGATGGAGCCCATGGCGATGATGACGCGGTCAGCGTCGGCAGCGCCGTAGTAGTTGAACAGCTGATAGTTGGTGCCCAGCTTCTCGTTGACCTTGCCCATGTACTCCTCAACGATCTCGGGAACGGCATCGTAGTAGGGGTTGGAGGCCTCACGGTGCTGGAAGAAGATGTCGCCGTTCTCGTGAGAACCGCGCATCACGGGGTGATCGGGGTTGAGAGCGCGGGCGCGGAAAGCGGCCACAGCGTCCATATCGCACATCTCGGCCAGATCCTCGTAGTCCCAAACGGCGACCTTCTGGATCTCGTGAGAGGTACGGAAGCCATCGAAGAAGTTGATGAAGGGGACGCGGCTCTTCAGGGTGGCCAGGTGAGCCACAGCAGCCAGGTCCATAACCTCCTGGGGGTTGGACTCACACAGCATGGCAAAGCCGGTCTGACGGCAGGCCATAACGTCGGAGTGATCACCAAAGATGTTCAGAGCATGGCTGGCCACAGTACGGGCGGAGACATGGAACACGGTGGGCAGCAGCTCACCGGCAATCTTGTACATGTTGGGGATCATCAGCAGCAGACCCTGAGACGCGGTGTAGGTGGTGGTCAGGGCGCCAGCGGCCAGAGAGCCGTGGACGGTACCGGCAGCGCCGGCCTCGGACTGCATCTCCACAACCTTCACGGTCTGGCCGAAGATATTCTTCCGGCCAGCAGCGGCCCACTGATCCACATTGTCAGCCATGGGGCTGGACGGAGTGATGGGGTAAATACCCGCAACCTCTGTGAATGCGTAGGACACGTGAGCGGCAGCGGTGTTGCCGTCCATAGTTTTGAACTTACGTGCCATTTTCGTTTCCTCCTTTTGCTTCTCAGCAAAGAGCGCTGAGGCATCTGAATTCCGAATACACCTCAGTCTACCACATTTCTCCTATAAATTCAATGAATAATTCCATTTTTTCTTGTAAATTCTCACACACCATCCGCCCTCTCCCCTTCCGTTTCAAATCAGATACCTTGCACCGGACAAACCCCGGCACTATCCTAGAAAACAAGATTTTTTGTTACTTTTTTATCAAATGCTCTGTCGCCCTCTCACGGACAAAGGGTGCGCTGGAAGCCCGCGCAGCCGCCAAACTTACCCAACCTTGGGTGGTCATACCGTACAACTATGAAATGACCAAATTCTCCACCCCGACAAGCGCCGTGACAGGCCGTCTCGCCCAAGGTTCACGTTTCAAACTGGATGAAGAACTTTTCCTAAATTTGCCTGATGCCAACAAGTTTCCTTGCGTTCAACAAACCCCCGTGGTATGATAGATGATGAAAAATTTCGGTTACTTTTTTCTCGAGAGGAGTGGGACCCCATGGTGTGCAATCTGCTCTCCCTGGGCCTCAATGGCATCCATGGATATCCGGTCACGGCAGAATGTGCCCTTTCCGGGGGATTGCCCGCCTTTGATGTGGTGGGTCTGCCCGATGCCGCCGTGAAGGAGTCCCGGGAACGGGTGCGCTCGGCCATTCGCTCCAGTGGCTTTGACTTTCCCGTCTCCCGCATCACCATCAACCTGGCCCCTGCCGACCGGAAAAAGGTGGGCACGGTGTACGATCTGCCCATTTTGCTGGGCATCCTCTCCGCCAGCGGCCAGCTGTCCATGAAGGGGTACGCCGACGCCGCCTTTTTGGGGGAGCTGTCCCTGTCCGGGGCGCTGCGCCCGGTGTCTGGAATCCTTCCCATGGCCCTGGCAGCGGTGCGCTGCGGGGTCCGCCAGCTGTTTGTCCCCGCCGACAACGCCCCCGAGGCCTCCCTGGCCCAGGGGTTGGAGGTCTACGGGGTGGAGACGGTGGCGCAGCTGTGCGCCCACCTCACCGGAGAGGTTCCCCTCTCCCCCACTGCCCCCTGGACGCCGCCGGAGGCGGTGCCCACCGGGCCGGACTTTGCCGACGTGAAAGGCCAGGAGGGTGCCAAGCGGGCCCTGGAAGTGGCCGCCGCCGGCGGACACCATATTTTAATGACCGGCAGCCCCGGGGCGGGCAAGTCCATGATGGCCAAGCGCCTGCCCTCCATCCTCCCCGATCTGACCCGGGAGGAGGCCCTGGCCTGTACGGAGATCTACTCCGTGGTGGGCCTGACCAGCCGGGAGCACCCCATGGTGCTCCGCCGCCCCTTCCGTGCCCCCCACCACACCATCTCGGCCGCCGGCATGGCAGGCGGAGGCACCACCCTGCGCCCCGGGGAGATCTCCCTGGCCCACAACGGGGTGCTGTTCTTAGACGAGCTGCCCGAGTTCCACTCCGATGTGCTGGAGGTGCTGCGCCAGCCCCTGGAGGATGGGAGCACCCAGATCACCCGGGTGTCCGGGACGGTGACCTACCCCAGCCGATTTATGCTGGTGTGTGCCATGAATCCCTGCAAGTGCGGCTGGTATGGCCACCCCTCGGGGCGGTGTACCTGCTCCGAGCAGGCGGTGCGCCGCTATCAAAGCCGCATCTCCGGTCCCATGCTGGACCGCATTGATATCTGTGTGGACGTGCCCGCCCTGGAATACCACGAGCTGGCGGGACAGTCCACCCCCGCCGAATCCTCGGCGGACATCCGGGCCCGGGTCAATGCCGCCCGCGCCATCCAGCACACCCGCTTCGGCCCCCACGGCCCCACCTGCAATGCCCACATGGGCCCCCAGGAGCTCAAAGCGTACTGCCAGCTGGACGACGCCTGCCAGGCCATGATTCAAAGCGCCTATGAAAAGCTGGGCCTCACCGCCCGCAGCTATGACCGCATCCTCCGGGTGGCCCGCACCGTGGCAGACCTGGACCAGTCCCAGCACATCCAGCCCCACCACCTGGCGGAGGCCCTCCAATATCGGCCCCCGGAACACTTACAGGTGTGAGCAATCCACCATTTCCGCCCCCCATGCGTGGCGATACATACAGGAAAGGAAGATCCATAATGGTACACAAGAAGGCACGTTCCTCCAAAAAGAAAACCACTGCCAAGAAAGTGGTCAAGAAAGCCCCCACCCCGGCCCGTACCGTTGCCCCGGTGGCAGAGCCTGTGACCGCCGTGCAGCCCACGGAGCCCGCTGTGGTGGAAACTCCCACCGCTGCCAAGCCCGCCGCACCTGCCGCACCCAAGACCCGAACCAGCACCCGCAAGACCACCAGCACCCGGAAGAAGCCCGCCTCTGCCGCCAAGAAGCCCGCTCCTGTCGCTGAGGAGCCCACCCCTGTGGTGGAAGAGACCGCCCCCGTCGTGGAGGAGGTCGCTCCCGTGGTGGAAGAGACCACCCCTGTGGTGGAGGAGACCGCTCCCGTGGTGGAAGAGACCACCCCTGTCGTGGAGGAGGTCGCTCCCGTGGTGGGAGAGACCGCTCCCGTCGTGGAAGAAGCTGCCCCCGTGGCGGAGGAGCCCGCTCCCGTCGTGGAAGAGGCTGCCCCCGTGGCAGAGGAGCCCGCTCCTGTCGTCGAAGAAACCACTCCCGTGGTGGAGGAAGCCGCTCCTGCGGAAGAAGAACCCGCCCCTGTGGAAGAAGAAACCGCTCCCAGTGTGGAAGAAGATGTATCACCTGTTGTGGAGGAGGTCAAACCTATGTATGAGATGTCCAACCTGCCCCGGAGAAGCATTGCCTTCATTGGCTCGGAATGTCACCCCTTTGTCAAGACTGGCGGTCTGGGCGACGTGATGTACGCCCTGCCCCGTCAGCTGGTGAAGCTCAACTGCGACGTGCGGGTGATCCTGCCCCGCTACGCCTGCATCCCCCAGAAATTCCAGGAGAAAATGGAGTATCGGGGCGAGTTCTACATGGATTTGGGCAACACCGGGCGCAACTACTATGTGGGAATTATGGAGTATGTCTGTGACGGCGTGGTGTACGACTTCATCGACAACCAGGAGTTCTTCTCCACCGGCAACCCCTACACCAACCTGGTGGACGACATCCCCAAGTACTGCTTCTTCAGCAAGGCCGCTCTGGCTGCTCTGAACTACTTAAACTGGATTCCCGACATTGTCCACTGCCACGACTGGCAGGCAGGTCTGGTCCCCGTGTATCTGCGCACCCTGTTCAAGGACTCCCCCGTGGGCCACGCCCGGTCCATCCTCACCATTCACAACCTGCGCTTCCAGGGCATCTACAACATCCCCACCATCCGCTACTGGTCCGGCCTGCCCAATGAGGTGTTCCAGATGGGCGCTTTGAAGGACGGCTATCAGGACGCCAACATGCTCAAGGGCGGCATCGCCTACGCCGACCGGGTCACCACCGTCTCTGGCACCTACGCCGGGGAGATCCAGACCGCCGAGTACGGCGAGCACCTGGAGGGCCACCTGCGCTACCACAGCGGCAAGCTGCGTGGCATCGTCAACGGCATTGACTACGACATGTGGAACCCCGCCACCGACCCCGCTCTGGCGGAGCACTACGACCTGGGCAACGTGCTGGACCACAAGATGGCCAACAAGCTGGCCCTGCAAAAGGAGCTGGGCCTGGAGCAGGATGAGGGCAAGTTCGTCATCGGCCTCATCTCCCGCCTGACCAACCAGAAGGGTCTGGACCTGGTCAGCTCCATCATCCCCATGGTGCTGGACGGCAACACCCAGGTGGTGGTGCTGGGCACCGGCGACCGGGAGTACGAGGACACCTTCCGCTACTATGAGAGCGCCCACCGCGGCACCTTCTGCGCCTGCATCCAGTACGACGAGGCCCGGGCCCACCGCATCTATGCCGGCGCCGACGCCCTGCTGGTGCCCTCCCGCTTTGAGCCCTGCGGCCTGACCCAGCTCAATGCCATGCACTACGGCACCCTGCCCATCGTCCGGGAGACCGGCGGCCTGAAGGACACCGTGGAGCCCTACAACACCTTCACCGGAGACGGCAACGGCTTCACCTTCGACCGCTACGACGCCGGGCTGCTGCTGGATGCCATCAACCGGGCCAAGACCCTCTATTTCACCAACCGCTATCACTGGGACGAGGTGGTCCAGCGGGACATGGCCAAGGACGTGTCCTGGGAGAATTCCGCCCGTCAGTACAAGAATCTGTATCTGGAGCTGACCCAGTGGTAAGAGGCCAAATGGCCCCCAATCCCCCAAAAATACGGTGTCATATCCCCGCCGCAACCGGCAGTTGACAGATTTCCAGCCCTATTTGGTGGCCTGCAACCGTGGGAGGTGCTACCATGAGACCATCAAAAGCGACGGGAGGCACACCTATGATTTTAGGAGATAAGATCACAAATTTGAGAAAAAAGGCCGGGTGGTCCCAGGAGGAGCTGGCCCACCAGCTGGGGGTGTCCCGGCAGGCGGTGTCCAAGTGGGAGAGCGGCAGCTCCATCCCAGACCTGGACAAAATCCTCCGGCTCAGCCAGCTGTTTGACGTGAGCACGGACTATCTGCTGCGGGACGAGATGGAGCCAGAGCTGCCCCAGGCAGAGCCGGAACCTGCCCCCATCCTGGATGGGCCCCAAGTCCCGGTCCACCACATCACCCTGGAGCAGGCCAACACCTACCTGGACACGGTGCGAGGGGTGGCCAGTAAAATTGCCCTGGGCGTGTTCCTATGCATCCTCTCCCCCACCGCCCTCATTTACCTGGGCGGACTATCAAGCGAAGAGGGCCGCTTCACCCTGTCCGAGCCTCTGGCGGGCGGGGTGGGCATCCTAGTGATGCTGGCCCTGGTATCCGCCGCGGTGGCCCTGTTTCTCTTCTTTGGCAGCCGCCTGACCCCCTACGAGCACCTGGACAACCAGCCCGTGGAATTGGCCTATGGGGTGGACGGCGTGGTGAAAAAGCGTCAGGCTGAATACCAGACCACCCACCTGATGCTGCTGGTGGTGGGCATCACCCTGTGCATTCTCAGTCTGGCCCCGCTGATGATTCTTGTGGCCATAGACGAGAACGGCATGGCTCCCATCATCGGCCTCATCCTCATGTTTGTGATAGTGGCAGTGGGCGTGTTCCTGCTGGTGCGCACCTGCATCATCGCCGGAAGCTTCCAGCGGCTACTGGAGACTGGGGACTACACCCGGGAGCACAAGCGGGAGGAGAACAGCCCTCTGACCACCATCTACTGGGGTCTGGTGCTGGCCATCTACCTGGGCTGGAGCTTCTGGACCATGGCCTGGGACCGCACTTGGATTGTGTGGCCGGTGGCGGCGGTGCTGTACGCCCCGGTGCGAAGCATTGCAGGGTTGCTGACCAAAAAATAAGACACATCGGGCAGGAGAAGGCTCTCACCTTCCCCTGCCCGATACTTTTTAGCCCAATACCGCCCTGTACAAGACTGACTGGAGGATTGTTCTTCTAAATGACCTAGGCGCAGGCTTGCCAGCCGGGGTTTGCTCCGCAGGGTGACTTTCTCCCCGATGAGAAAGTCACCAAAGAATCGCCAAAGGCGGGGCCTTCCCCCGCCTTGTGGAATCCACCCCGCGGTACTGGGTGGAGGATGCGTCTTTCTCTTTTCGGCCCTTGGCCTGATTCGTGTCACATGGATGGCGTGGAGATTCTACCAAACATACCCGCTTCTCTGTGTGGGTATCCTTCTATGACCAGGGCCTTACCCTGGTGCGCCGCTGTGCCCAGCTAACGGAGGCCTGGCTCCCGGCGGCGAGGACGCCGCTTCTCCATGGTAGGCCCGGATGTGGAAACCGCCCAGCCATAGGGCCAGCTGCCATGATAGCCTGATATGGTGGCAGTAACAGGAGCCATAGCAAGAGTGACGTGCCGAACATAGCCTTGACGCAGTTCTAGCCTCGTACCTCAGGGAGGTCCTTAGGGGGGAACGCCCTAAGCGATTCTTTCCCCGATTTCTCATCGCTGAGAAATTGGGCCCAGCGGAGCGTCCCTGGCTGGGGCGCTGGTTTCCGCCAGAGAAATTGAGGTTCAATCTATTTCGTGGTTTGGAACAGAAAGCAAAATAAAAACCCTCGACCGATGTGGTCGAGGGTTTTCTCGCTCTTACTATTGTTTAGATCAGAGTCAGAACCATGGTCAGAACCAGGAACACGATGGCGACCCACTTGGTCATCTTGGCCATGCGGGCGTCGGCGGTCTTGGCCTTGTTCTTGGACAGGAAGGTGTCAGCAGCACCGGAGATGGCACCGGACAGACCAGCGCTCTTGCCGGACTGGAGCATCACGATGGCGATCAGGGCCAGAGACACCACGAAGTAAACGATAGACAGAATCAGCTGAGGAGTGGTCATGGAATTCAATCCTTTCAGTCACAGTCTAAAAATGGGCGCAACAGCCCTTACAAGTATTTTCTATGATACCACACCCCTCAGGGGATTGCAAGAGGTTTTCATATTTCTTCCGGCCATGTTCCGCCGCAGGTGCCCCACCAGGGTCACGCCCCCAGTGACCAGCAGCACCAGATAGCAGCTCATGGTCCGGGAGAGAATCATGGCAGGAGCCACCAGTCCCGTGCCAAATACCGCCAAGAAGGTGCGCAGAAACACCCCTTCCGCCGCTCCTGCGGAACCAGGCAGCGGGAGAAAGCCCACTGCCACAGTGCACAGCACCTGGAGGGCGGCCACCTGCAACAGGCTCATGCCGGACAAGCCGAAGGCCCGATACACCAGGTAGGGCACCAGATAGGAGCACCCCAGCTGGGCCGCGCTGAGGGCCACCACCCCCACCAGCACCAGGGGATTGCGGGCAATGACCCGGGCCCCCTGGCGGTACTGGGCCAGCACGCCCTCCAGCTTCTCCTCCAACGCTGCACGGTCCAGTCGCTTCACCAGGCCGCAGGCCAGGGCAATCCCGAAGCGCCCCAGACGGCGGGCAGGTCCAGGGAGGAAGAGCAGCAAGATCATGGCCACATTCAGCACCACAAAGATGGCAAGGCCCACCCCAACGAGCACCCCCACCTGGCCGCCCAGCTGCTCCAGCAGGTCTCGGCCAAAGTAGAGGGCCGCCAGAGCATAGCACACCACCGCCGTGTGGTAGCCAATGCTCACCAGCAGCATGTCGATGGTGCCGGACACCACCGGCACCCCGTCCCGGTTCATGTAATACACCTGGGCGGGCTGTCCTCCGGTGGCGGAGGGGGTGACGTTGCTGAAAAAGAACCCGGTACACGAGTAAAAATAGCACCGCCGGAAGGGCTGGGCACAGCCCAGGGCCCCCAGCACCAGCCGGGTGGCCCCGGCCTCACAGGCGATGAACAGGGCCATCACCGGAAGGGCTAACAACAGGAACCGGGCATCCGCCCGGGCGATGGCCGCCGCCAGCTCCCGGGGGGACTGCTGGCTCAAAATGGTGTAGGCGGTGGCACACAGCAGCAGGCCCATGACTCCAAACCACACCAACTGTTTTTTGCTCCCCAGCTTCATGCGTACACCTTCTCTCCGGCCAGCTGCTCCACCACGGCGCATACCGCCGCCCGGCACATGGTGTTGGAGGCCTTCTCCATGGCTCGGCGCATACTGGCCAGCCCTGCCTCGTCGTACAAGGTACTCTCAATGGCCCACAGGCAGGCCTCCTCCTCCTTGTCTGCCAGGCGGGCCATGCCTGCCTCCAGCAGGAACCGGGCGTTCTCCCGCTCCTGGTCCAGGAAGGGGGCCCACACCAGCATGGGCAGGCGGCTGGCGATGGCCTCAAAGACGGTGATGCCTCCGGGCTTGGACAGCATCAGGTGGGCCCGGGCCATGTACTGGTCCACCTGGGTGGTGAAACCCACCACCTCAATGTTCTCATATTTTCCGTGGAGGCGCTGATACAGTTTCTCATTGCGCCCGGTGAGAATGGTCACGTGGACCCCGGGCAGGTCATTGAGCTGCTCATAGAAGCGGTCCCGCCGGGGCATCAGCCCCAGGCCGCCCCCCATGATGAGCAGTTCCCGCTGGCCCCGGTTCGGTTTTCCCCCAGTGAACTGCTGGCCCACGGGAATGCCGGAGACCAGAATCCGCTCTGCCTCCACGCCCTTGTCCACCAGCCCCTGGCGCACCTGGTGCGAGGCCACCAGGTAGCAGTCGGTGCCGGGGTGGATCCACTCGCTGTGGCTGGTCACGTCGGTGATGCAGGTCACCAGGGGCATCACGCCCCCCTCCCGCTTGTACCGGGCCACCACCGAGGAGCACACGGGATGGGTGGACACCACCACATCCGCCCCCGTCTCAAAGAGCAGCTCTTCCAGATACTCCACCCATGCCCCGGCCAGGGGCATGTCCCCCTCCACGTTGCGGGTCAGACGGTGGAACAGGTTATACAGACCGCCGCCGTACTTCACCAGCCACCCAAACATCCGGTAGAGGGTGGGGGCCAGCTCGGGCATGGCGTAGTCAAAAAAATCCACGGTGTGCACCTGGTGCCCCTCCCGCTCCAGCTGCTGCTGCAGCGCTTGGGAGGCAGACCAGTGCCCCATACCAAATTTTCCGGTTAAAATCAGGACGTTCATGCCTTTGTTCTCCTTCATCCTAGTTCTCTCCTAGTGTACCAAAGGCATCTTAGATTTTCCCTCAGACCCGGTTAAGGTTTCCTTAAGGAGTGGTAAAAACTTCAACAAGATCCTCCAAGTTCACCCACTCGATGCCCTCCGGCGGGGTATCCTGGCAGCACACGGAGGCCCACCAGCCCTCCCCCTGGTAGCTCTTGTGGGGACAGGGAGGGGGCACAGGCACCTTCCGGGGCGGGTACAGGGGGGTGTCTCCCAGCTTGCAAAAGCTCTCTTTCAGGGTCCACAGGCGGGTAAAACTCCCGTCGGTGCCGTCAAAGAGGGGCATTTCCTCCTCTGCAAAGCAAAAGGCGGGCAAGCCGGGCCGATGGGACTTCACCAGCTCAATGTCCACCCCCACAGGACACTCCGACAGGGCGCACAGGGCGTAGCCCCCCGAGTGGGACAGAGACAGCCAGCGCCCCTCCCCGGGGATGAGGGGCTTGCCCCGATCACTGTACTCCAGCTCCGGCAGCTCTCCCCAGCCGTACTTGCGGGCGGCTAAACGCAGCAGCGGGCGGCTGAGCTTACGCCCGTCCTCCCCTTTCACGCCATAAATTTTCGTGGACATATCCACACCTCTCTCCATAAAAACAGCCTGCGAACCACACCGATTCGCAGGCTGTGTCTTGGTTTCATACTATCCGGGGATTGGGCGCTTGTCAAGAGATGACTCTCACCCGGATGATGCCGTCAATGGCACGGATGTCGTCAATGACGCTCTCTTCTACGGCAGACCCCACATCCACCAGGGTGTAGGCGAAGTCCCCCCGGGACTTGTTGGTCATGTTCTCCACGTTCACCCCGTCGCCGGAGAGCTGGGCGGTGATGTTGGCCAGCATGGCAGGGATGTTGCGGTGGATGATGCACAGACGCTGCACCCCGGACCGCTCCATCTCCACGTTGGGGAAGTTCACGGAGTTTTTGATGTTGCCGTTTTCCAGGAAGTCCCGCAGCTGCTGGGCGGCCATGATGGCGCAGTTGTCCTCGCTCTCGGGAGTGGAGGCGCCCAGGTGGGGAATGGGCACCACGTTGGGGGCCAGGGTAATGGTATTGTTGGGGAAGTCGGTGACGTAGCGGGCCACCTTGCCGCGCTCCAAAGCGGCCATCATGGCCTCGTCATCCACCAGCTCGCCTCGGGCCAGATTGACAATGCGCACCCCGTCCTTCATCTGGGCGATGGCGTCGGCGTTGATGGTGTGGCGGGTGTCGGGGGTGTAGGGCACGTGGATGGTCACATAGTCGCTGACCCGGTACAGCTCGGCCACGTCCTTGACCACATGCACATGGCGGTCCAAGCGCAGAGCGGTGTCCACCGACAGGAAGGGGTCATAGCCGTACACCTCCATCCCTAAGGACAGGGCCGCATTTGCCACCAGAGCGCCAATGGCACCCAGGCCGATGACACCCAGGGTCTTGCGGTACAGCTCGGGGCCCACAAAGGCGGACTTGCCCTTCTCCACGGCAGCGGCCACGTCGGTGTCGGGGGTGGCGGCCTGGGCCTTCACCCATTCCACGCCCCCCACCAGGTCCCGAGAGGCCATGAGCAGAGCGGCAAGCACCAGCTCCTTCACGCCGTTGGCGTTGGCCCCGGGGGTGTTGAACACCACAATCCCCTTCTGGGCGCACTCGGCCACCGGGATGTTGTTGGTGCCTGCCCCCGCCCGGGCGATGCCCCACAGGGTGTCGGGGAAGGAGTAGTCGTGGAGTTTGGCGGAGCGGACCAGAATGCCCTCCTCCCCCTCCACGCTGTCCCCCACCTGGTAGTCGGCGGGAAACTGGTTGAGCCCAACTTGGGCAATTTTATTCATAGTTTTTATTCGAAACATGATGGTTTCCCCCTGTCTCAGCCGTTGACCTGGTCAAAGGCCCGGATGAAGTCCGCCAGCTTCTCCACCCCTTCGGTGGGCATGGCGTTGTAGATGGAGGCCCGCATGCCTCCCACGTTGCGGTGGCCCTTGAGGTTGACAAAGCCCGCCGCGGTGGCTTCGGAGACAAACTTGGCGTCCAGATCGGCGTTGCCCGTGCGGAAGGTGACGTTCATGTCGGAACGGCTCCCCTTCTGGGCCGGGCAGGTGAACAGCTTGGAGTCGTCCAGCACGTCATAGAGCAGCTGGGCCTTGGCGTGCTTGATCTTCTCCATGCCTTCCACGCCGCCCCGCTCTTCCAGCCACTCCAGCACCAGCCCCAGCATGTAGATGCACCAGCAGGGGGGTGTGTTGTACATGGAGTCCTTGTCGATCATGGTCTTATAGTTCATGATGAGGGGGGTGTAGGGCAGCTCGTGGCCTGCCAGGTCCTCCCGGACAATGGCGATGGTGAGGCCCGCCGGGGCCAGGTTCTTCTGAGCGCCGCCGTAGATAATACCGTACTTGGACACGTCCACCACCCGGCTCATGAAGTCCGAAGACATGTCGCACACCAGGGGCACATCCCCGGTGTCGGGCACATACTGCCACTCGGTGCCGTAGATGGTGTTGTTGGCGCAGTAGTGGAAGTAGCTGGCCTCCGGGTCCAGCTTCAGCTGGTCCTGGGTGGGGATATAGGTGTGGTTTTGGTCCTCGCTGGAGGCGGCCAGGTTGATCTGGCCGTACTTTTTGGCCTCCTTATAGGCGATGTTGGAGAAGTTACCGGTGACGGCATAGTCTGCCTTTCCCGTCTTTCCAATGAGGTTCAGAGGCACCATGGAGAACTGGCCCGAGGCGCCTCCCTGCAAAAACAGCACCTTATAGTTATCGGGCACATGGAACAGGCGAATGAACCGCTCCTTGGTGTCCTGAAAAATCTTGTCAAAAACCTTAGATCGGTGGCTCATCTCCATCACTGACATGCCGGAGCCCTGATAATTGGTGATCTCTGACCCGGCTCGGGTGAGGACTTCCAGCGGGAGCATGGAAGGGCCTGCGGAAAAGTTGTATACACGTTGATTGCCCATGAGCAGTTTCTCCTCTCCGAGATTTTTCACACTATCATGTTATCGCTTTAGTGTGTTATATGACATTATAGTTCCAGGAAGGACATCTGTCAACGCCAAAAATATATCTGTGATCTTTTTGGCAAACTCCCCTCGAATTGACGATCTCTCCCTGTCTGTTTTGTACAAAGCACCCATGGTTTGTGGGCAGCATCCCAGTGTATGCCGGGAGGCCGGAGAGGTTGCACAAAAAAGCCGCCCCCAGGTTTCACTGGGAGCAGCTTTTTCACGCTCTGCCAAAGCCTCGCAGAGTTTTCCCGCCCGCAGGCGGGAAAATAAATTGAAATCCCCGTTCATTTTGGAAGGCCCATCCGGGCCTTTCAAAATGGGCTCAGCCCGGCGGCCAGGTCATATCCCGGCCACCCAGGACGTGGAAGTGCAGGTGATGCACGCTCTGGCCCGCCTGCTCGCCGCAGTTGGACACCACACGGTAGCTGTCCAGGCCCAGGTCCTTTGCCACCTTGGCGATAACGGCCAGCATGTGGCCTGCCAGGGCAGCGTTGTCCTCGCCCACCTCTGCCACAGAGGCGATGTGCTGGCGGGGAATCACCAGAAAGTGGGTGGGTGTCTGGGGGTCGATGTCGTAGAAGGCCACGCACACCTCGTCCTCATACACCCGCTTGGAGGGAATCTCCCCCGCTGCGATCTTACAAAAGAGGCAATCAGACATGGTATCAACTCCTTTTCGATTGCATTTTACGGGATTGCTTACAGTCCCAATTTCATAGAGACAACGTTATCCACCATAGCCAGAGCGTTGTCCACCATCAGGGGGTCTTTGCCGCCGTTCCCATTCCGTCAGGCCGGAATGGGGCCCTTGATTTTATTTTGCTTGGGCGAAGTGAATTCGCCCTGCGCCAATTGCGGCCATAGGGCCGCAATTGACACGCCGAGGGCGTGGCTCGCTTGCGCTCGCTGGGCGGCGGCTTACAGCCCCAATTTCATAGAGACAACGTTGTCCACCATAGCCAGAGCATTATCCACCATGAGAGGATCTTTGCCTCCGCCCATGGCGGAGTCGGGCTTACCGCCGCCGGAGCCGCCGGCGATGGCGGACACCTGCTTGATGATGTCACCGGCCTTGATGCCCAGGCCCACGGCCTCCTTGCCGCAGGCGGCCACAAAGGTGATCTTGCCGCCGTTGACGGCTGCCAGCACGGCCACCACGTTGGCGGCCTTGTCCTTGATGGCATCGCCCATCTGGCGCAGGCGGTTGCCGTCGGCGTCGGGCACGGTGGCGGTGATAACCTTCAGGGGGCCCACGTCGTGGGCGCCGAAGAGGATGCGGTCGGCCTCGCCAGCGGCTTCCTTGCTCTTGTACTGCTCAATGGCCTGACGGGCAGCCTTCAGGTCGGCCACCTGCTGCTCCAGCTTGGCAACCAGGTCGGCAGGGTTGGTCTTGAGAATCTGGGCAGCCTGGAAGATGAGCTGCTGGTTGTGGTTCATGGTCTCCAGGGTCAGCTTGCCCACGGTGGCCTCAATGCGGCGCACACCGCTGGCCACGGAGCCCTCGGACTTGATGCGGAAGGTGCCCACCTTGGCGGTGTTGTCCAGGTGGGTGCCGCCGCAGAACTCCATGGAGAAGTCGCCCATCTCCACCACGCGCACCACGTCGCCGTACTTCTCGCCGAACATGGCCACAGCGCCCTTCTGCTTGGCCTCCTCCATGGGGAGCACCTCGGTGATGACGGGGTAGCCGTTCAAGATGGCGTCGTTGACCAGCTTGTCCACCTGAGCCAGCTCCTCGGCGGAGATGCCCTCGAAGTGGGTGAAGTCGAAGCGGATACGGTCGGGCTCCACCAGAGAGCCTGCCTGGTGCACGTGGTCGCCCAGCACCTTTTTCAGAGCGGCGTCCAGCAGGTGGGTGGCGGAGTGGGCACGGCGGATGGCCTGGCGGCGCTCCACGTCAATGGCGGCGGTGACAGTGTCGCCCACTTTCAGCACGCCCCCGGTGAGCTTACCGTAGTGCATATACTTGCCGCCCTTGTTCTTCTGCACGTCGTGGACGGTGAACACGGCCTCGCCCAGGGTGATGGTGCCGTGGTCGCCCACCTGGCCGCCCATCTCGGCATAGAAGGGGGTGCGGTCCAGCACCACGATGCCCTCCACGCCGCTCATCATCTCCTCGGCCTGGACGTTCTCCACCACCATGGCCAGCACCTTGGCGTCGTCGATGGTGTTGTGGTCGTAGCCCACGAACTCAGTCTCGGGCAGCTCCTTGCCGAACTCGATACCAGCCCAGCCCAGATCGCCCAGGGCCTCACGTGCCTTGCGGGCGCGGACCTTCTGCTCCTCCATGAAGACACGGAAGCCGGCCTCGTCCACGGTCAGGCCCTCGTCCTGAGCCATCTCGCTGGTCAGGTCGATGGGGAATCCATAGGTGTCGTAGAGCTTGAAGGCGTCCTCGCCGGAGAACACGGTCTCACCCTTGGCCTTGTGCTGGGCCAGCATGTCGGAGAAAATCTTCAGGCCGCTGTCGATGGTCTTGGCGAAGTTCTCCTCCTCCACCCGGATGACCTTGGTGATATAGCTCTGCTTCTCCACCAGGTCGGGGTAGGCGGTGGCGTTGACCTCGATGACGGTGTCACACACCCGGTACAGGAAGGGGTCGTTGACGCCCAACAGCTTGCCGTGGCGGGCAGCCCGGCGCAGCAGACGGCGCAGCACGTAGCCACGGCCCTCGTTGGAGGGGAGCACGCCGTCGCAGATCATCATGGTGGCGGAGCGGATGTGGTCGGTGATGATACGCAGGGACACGTCACGGCTCTCGCTCTGGCCGTAGTGGGCCCCGGTGATCTCGGAGACCTTGTTGGTGATGTTCATTACGGTGTCGGTGTCAAACAGGGAGTTGACGTTCTGGCACACGCAGGCCAGACGCTCCAGGCCCATGCCGGTGTCGATGTTCTTCTGGATGAGCTCGGTGTAGTGGCCCTCGCCGTCGTTGTTGAACTGGGAGAACACGTTGTTCCACACCTCCATATAGCGGTCGCAGTCACAGCCCACGGTGCACCCAGGCTTGCCGCAGCCGTACTCCTCGCCACGGTCGTAGTACACCTCGGAGCAGGGGCCACAGGGGCCGGAGCCGTGCTCCCAGAAGTTGTCGGCCTTGCCAAAGCGGAAGATGCGCTCGGCGGGGATGCCGATCTCCTTGTTCCAGATCTCAAAGGCCTCGTCGTCATCCTGGTAGATGGAGGGGTACAGGCGGTTGGGGTCCAGGCCCACCCACTCGGGGCTGGTCAGAAACTCCCAGCACCAGGTAATGGCCTCCCGCTTGAAGTAGTCGCCGAAGGAGAAGTTGCCCAGCATCTCAAAGTAGGTGCCGTGGCGGGCGGTCTTGCCGATGTTCTCAATGTCACCGGTGCGGATGCACTTCTGGCAGGTGGTGACACGGCGGCGGGGGGGCTCCTGCTCGCCGGTGAACCAGGGCTTCATGGGCGCCATGCCGCTGTTGATGAGCAGCAGAGAGGCGTCGTTCTGGGGAATCAGGGAAAAGCTGGGCAGACGCAGGTGTCCTTTGCTCTCAAAGAAGGACAGGAACATCTCACGCAGCTCGTTGACCCCGAAGGGCTTGGGGTTGCTCATGGGTCTATACCTCCATTTTAAAAATTAACAAAATAAAAGCCCTTGCCAAACACAGGGGCAAAGCCTACGCTTCACGGTACCACCCTGTTTATCCTCGGCAAGGACATCTCCAGTCATCCGATAACGGGGATGGGCCGCCCTGCTCCTCGCAGGAGACGAAACGGAGTGGCGCAGAGAAACCGCACTTGCCGGGGGCTCTCACTCTCCCCCCTCGCTTTGGGCCGCTGGTGGCTCTTTGGCTCCGCCATTGTCTTTAGCTGTTACATTTTATCACATTCTTGCCAGATGTCAAGGCAAGGGGCAGGAAAACCCTTGGCTTTCTGGGTGTATCGCTGCACAAAGTCCGTCTTAGCCTGAGTGTACCCGTCCCGGTTTTGCTCGAATCGCTTCCACAGGCCCAGCTTCAAGGTCTCATATTCACGGGCCACCTGGGGGTGCTGTGTGAGATAGTCCCGAAAATATAGCTCGTCGTGGTCCCCTTGGCAGCGGACATGGATGTGAAAGACCTTTTGGGCAAAGCCGTCCTCGGTATAGCCCTTGTTCAGGGAAATCCTCCGGGGGCCCTGGCTCATGCACAAGTAGCCGTTCCCCACCAGGGTCTCTCTCACCCGCTCCAAGTCCCCCTCTCCGGGAACCTCCACCAGAATGTCAATGATGGGCTTGGCCCAGATGCCGGGGATGGCTGTGGAGCCGATGTGGTGGAGCTGGGCGGTGGGGGGAAGCATGGTTTTTAAGATGTCCGCTTCTTCCTGGTACCAGTCCTTCCACACCTCCTGGTGGGGGGTAAGGAAAATGGGGAACAGCTGCCACAGCTCTTCCAGGGTCATGTCGGATAGTGTTTTTCCCATGGGGCACCTCGTAAATTCGTGTATACAAAAATGTCTCTATGAATTCATCAGAAAGGCTAGTCATATTATAGATTTACTTCATTCCCATCCATCACGCCGTCACGCAATACCAATTCATACAATATATAATAAATTCCTCTTACCTCTAATTTATACTGTGTTGAATTGTTATAATCGTCTATTGCACACCCTACTTCATCTGCTCCAAGATTGTCCAGATAAGGTCTTAATAATTTTCTAACAGCAAACTCAATGCTAACTTTGTCAGAGATTATTGAACAAGTTTGTACTTGCATAATTCCCAAAGTCATCATTTTATAGTTCCCAAATAACTCCAATACTTTTTTCTTTATAATTTCAATCCGCCTCGCCACAAAAGGCCTATTATAATCCTCATAAATCATAGTAGCATATACTAAACAAGCAAACTCTTCTTTCCCAACGGTACCTTTTGGATAATATTTCTCTACATTTTGCTGAACAACATCACCAAACCGTTTCTGAAGATGATTATATCTACGCAACACGATTTGTTCAATCTTTGTTGGTGGGAATAGTCTATCACTAACAAGTGACAGCTTTCCAACTTTCCAGACAGTCAATACGACATAAGCCACAATTGCATACCATAGAGCATCTCTCAAAGCCGTTGGTGGGATAAATATGCTTTCCCCCATATCTAATAACGGGAAAACAATCCACATTAACACTCCCATTGCAAAAGCCATTGAAATTATAAAAGCAATAAGTTCAACTTTCCAGTTTATAATATCATAGCTTTGCCTTAATAGTATAAAAGCAACTCGAAGTCCCCAATAAAAAAGGGGAATCATCCACGAAGAATGACAAAACGCCTGCTTTCCTATATTTTGAAAAACCGCACAACATATCGACATATATATCGTCGGATTTATGATCTTCAAAAAGAAATTCCCAGAAAAGCTTTCAATTTGACTATTACTAAAACAAAATTCTCCATACTCGAACAGATTTCCACGAAGTATGTACTGTATGCGCCCCAGAACTCCATTCAAGACAAATAAAACAATCGCTAGGCCAAGATTAAGTATTATGTTTATCATCCGTATATTCTCCTTAATCAATTATGCGTCTAGATTGCCCCACAGGATAAGGGCAATATCCTAAATTCATAGGTTGTCAATTTGTTTCATTATATCAAACACCCAGGAACTGGGCAAGAACTCAAGGCTCCCCTGTGTAAGGGGAGCTGTCTGCCGTCAGGCAGACTGAGGGGTTGACTTCAGCCAGCTATTAGACAATCCCTCCGACCCGGCTTACGCCGGGCCACCTTCCTTTACACAAGGGAGGCTTTACTTGATACCCGCATCAAAAAGGGGCATAATAGAGAAAAAGGAGGTTGCCGCCATGAACCGCACGTTATTTGTCAACGGCCCCATTCTCACCATGGAGTCCCCGGTGCCCACCGATGCCCTGTTAGTGGAAAATGGGCGTATTATGGCCCTGGGCACCGATGCCCTCAATGCCACCGGAGCCACCAAAGTGGACTTGCAGGGGGACGCCCTGCTGCCCGCTTTCATTGATCCCCACAGCCACCTGTCCGCCGCCGCCAACAGCCTGCTGCAAGTCCCCCTGGGTGAGGTGTGCGACTTCGCCCAGCTGGAGGAGGCGGTGGCCGGATTCATCCGGGACAACCACATCCCCGCCGGGCAGTGGGTGTTCGGCCAGGGCTACGACCACAACCACCTCACCGAGCACGCCCACCCCACCAAAGAACTGCTGGACAAGGCCGCCCCCAATAACCCGGTGGTCATCCAGCACGCCTCGGGACATATGGGGGTGTTCAACTCCGCCGCCCTCCACCAGCTGTTCCTCACGGGGAGCACCCCCGACCCGGAGGGGGGCACCTTTGGCCGAAACGGTGGGGAACTCACCGGGTACGCCGAGGAAAACGCCTTTGTCAGCAACCTCCGTAAGGCCCCCATGCCCGGGTTTGACCAGCTGAAAGACGCCTTCGCCCGGGCCCAGCACACCTACGCCGCCCACGGCATCACCACCGCCCAGGAGGGCATGATGGCCGCCGAACTCTTCCCCCTCTATCAGGGGCTGTTGGCCCAAAACGCCCTGACCCTGGACGTGGTGGGCTATCCCGGCGTGGCCGACCTCCACGCCGCCCGGGTGGCTTTCCCGGACAGTGGGAAGGGCTACCACCACGGGCTGCGGCTGGGTGGCGTGAAAATCTTTTTGGACGGCTCCCCCCAGGGGCGCACCGCCTGGCTGCGCACTCCCTACCAGGGGGAGAGCGAGTACCGGGGCTACCCCACCATGACGGACGAGCAGGTGGAGCAGGCCCTCACCTTGGCGGCTCAGGAAGGGGTGCAGATTCTGGCCCACTGCAACGGCGACGCCGCCGCCCAGCAGTATCTGGACATGGGGGCCAAAGTCATGCAGAGCCACCCCAACCTCCGGGATGTACGCCCGGTGATTATCCACGCCCAGCTCCTTGGGGTGGACCAGCTGCCCCAGGCCAAGGCGTTGGGGTTCACCCCCTCCTTCTTTGTGGCCCACGTGTACCACTGGGGGGACATCCACCTGCAAAACCTGGGGGCCCGCCGGGCCGCCGCCATCTCCCCGGCCAAGACCGCCGTGGATTTGGGGATGCCCTTCACCTTCCACCAGGACACCCCCGTCATCCCCTGCGACATGTTGGAGACTATCTGGTGTGCCGTCAACCGGGTGACCAAAAACGGAGTGCAGTTGGGCCCCGAGCAGCGCATCCCCGTGTATGAGGCGTTGAAGGCAGTGACCGTTCACGCCGCTTGGCAATACGGCGAAGAGAAGGAAAAAGGCTCTCTGGCGGTGGGCAAGCAGGCCAACCTGGTGCGGCTGTCCGCCAATCCCCTGGAGGTACGGCCCGAGGCTCTGCGGGAGGTCTCTGTGGTGTCCACCTGGAAGCAGGGAGAAGTGCTGTACCAGGGTTAAAAAATTTTTCCTGTAGTGAATGGATTTCCCTTCGTGAATCGTATGAGATGACCATGCGGGAGCTGCGGGACCTGTTGGCCAGCCTCCAGGCGGAACATCCCGACATCACCCCGCCCCCGGTGGACGAGACGGGCAGCGGCTGCGGCAACGGCAACGGACACGGACACGGAAATGGAAACCACGAATAACAAAGAGCCCGGAAGGGAGCGAAACCGCTCCCTTCCGGGCTCTTTCGTATGCTGTTTATTGGATAACCAGTTCGTCTCCCTGGCGGTCCACGGTGATGGTGCTGTCGGGGGTCACCTCTCCGGCGATGATCTTGCGGCCCACCAGGTTCTCCACGGTGTGCTGCAAGTAGCGGCGCAGAGGCCGAGCGCCATACATGGGATCGTAGGCGGACTCCAGCACCAGGTCCTTGGCGGCGTCGGTGAGGACCACACGCAGCCGCTTGTCCTCCAGACGGCGGTTGAGGGAGTCCAGCTGCAAGTCGATAATGTGGAAGATGTTGTCCTTCGTCAAGGGCTTGTAGAACACAATCTCGTCCAGACGGTTGAGGAACTCAGGCCGGAAGGAGCGGCGCAGCAGCTCCTGCACCTGATTCCGGGCCTCCTCGCTGATCTCCCCGTCGGGCTGGATGCCGTCCAGCAGGAACTGACTGCCCAGGTTAGAGGTCAAAATGATGACGGTGTTCTTGAAGTCCACGGTGCGGCCCTGGCTGTCGGTGATGCGGCCGTCGTCCAGCACCTGGAGCAGCACGTTGAACACGTCGGGGTGGGCCTTCTCCACCTCGTCGAACAGAATGACGGAATAGGGATGACGGCGCACCGCCTCGGTGAGCTGGCCGCCCTCCTCGTAGCCCACATATCCGGGAGGGGCTCCGATGAGGCGGGACACGGAGAACTTCTCCATGTACTCGCTCATGTCAATGCGCACCAGGTTCTTCTCGCTGTCAAAGAGGGCCTCGCTGAGGGTCTTGGCCAGCTCGGTTTTACCCACGCCCGTGGGGCCCAGGAACAGGAAGGAGCCGATGGGCTTGTTGGGGTCGGCGATGCCGGCACGGGAGCGGAGGATGGCCTCAGAAACCAGCCGCACGGCCTCGTCCTGGCCCACCACACGCTGGTGGAGGATGTCCTCCAGGTGCAGCAGCTTCTCCCGCTCGCCCTCCATGAGCTTGGCCACGGGGATGCCGGTCCAGCGCTCCACAATGCGGGCGATCTCCTCTTCGGTGACCTTATCCCGGAGCAGCTGATTCTCCTTTTGGTTGGCGGCAATGGCCTCTTCCTCCTGCAACTGCTTTTGCAGGGCGGGGATGGTGCCATATTGCAGCTGGGCGGCCTTCTCCAGGTCGTACTCCCGCTGGGCCTTCTCCAACTGGGCGTTGGCCTGCTCCAGGTCCTCCCGCAGCTTCTGCACCTTGCCAATGGCGTTCTTCTCGTTCTCCCACTTGGCCTTGCCGGCGTTGAACTCGTCCCGCATCTCGGCCAGTTCCTTCTGGATGTCCGCCAGACGGGCCTTGGACAACTCGTCCTCCTCCTTCTTCAGGGCGGCCTCCTCAATCTCATGCTGGATGATCTTGCGGGAGATCACGTCCAGCTCGGTGGGCATGGAGTCCATCTCGGTGCGGATGAGGGCGCAGGCCTCGTCAATGAGGTCGATGGCCTTATCGGGGAGGAATCGGTCGGTGATATACCGGTCGGACAGGGTGGCGGCGGCCACGATGGCGCCGTCGGTGATCTTCACGCCGTGGAACACCTCATAGCGCTCCTTCAGGCCACGGAGAATGGCCACAGCGTCCTCCACCGTGGGCTCGTTGACCATGACAGGCTGGAAGCGGCGCTCCAGAGCGGCGTCCTTCTCAATATACTGGCGGTACTCGTTGAGGGTGGTGGCGCCGATGCAGTGCAGCTCGCCCCGGGCCAGCAGAGGCTTCAACAGGTTACCGGCATCCATAGCGCCCTCGGTTTTCCCGGCGCCCACAATGGTGTGCAGCTCGTCGATGAACAGGATGATGCGTCCCTCGGACTTCTTCACCTCGTTCAAAACGGCCTTTAACCGCTCCTCAAACTCGCCCCGGTACTTGGCGCCTGCAATCAGAGCGCCCATATCCAGGGCAAAAATGGTCTTGTCTTTCAGGCCTGCGGGCACATCGCCTTTCACGATACGCTGGGCCAGGCCCTCGGCAATGGCGGTCTTACCCACGCCAGGCTCGCCGATGAGCACGGGGTTGTTCTTGCTCTTGCGGGAGAGAATGCGGATGACATTTCGAATCTCGTCGTCACGGCCGATGACAGGGTCCAGCTTGTTCTGCCGGGCCCGCTCCACCAGGTCGGTGCCGTACTTTTTTAGAGCCTCGTAGGTCTCCTCGGGGTTGTCGCTGGTGACCCGCTGGTTGCCCCGCAGGGCGGCCAGGGCCTGCATCACCTTTTCCCGCTCCAGGCGGTAGGTGGTGAGGGTGGGCTTGATGGTGCTGTCGGCCTTGTCCATCAGGGCCAGCAGCAGGTGCTCCACCGACACATACTCGTCCTTCATGCTGGTGGCCACTTCCAGAGCGGCGTTCATGGCCTGATCCACACCGGAAGAGATATACACCTGGTCGGCTCTCCGGCCAGAGCCGGACACCTTGGGCAGCTTCTCCACCTCGTGGCGCAGGGCGGCGTCCAGAGACTCCACCGTCACCCCCATGTGGGTCAGCAGCTGAGGCACAAAGCCTCCCTCCTGCTCCACCAGGGCGCAGAGCAGATGCACCTGCTCAATCTGTTGATTTCCATATTCCGTGGCCAGGGTCTGGGCGGCCTGCACCGCCTCCAGGGACTTCTGGGTAAACTGATTCATATTCATAAGGCTACACTCCTTTGCATGGGGTGCTTGGGAGCCCCTCGACTCCCGCCCCAATCTGTTGTTTGACCTTAGTATACCTCTTCGCTAGGAAAAATCATGAACAGAGTGTAAACAATTAGCACTCTCTTTTCGAGAGTGCTAATTTTCTTTCTATTCCAGATAGGCCACCCCATACAGGCCAAACTCCACCACGGTGTATCCCGCGTTTCGGAAGGCATCATAGCTGCTGACATGGACAATATAGGCGGTATTTGGGTCCAAATCGTTCCCATCCACCCCGAAGGTGTAGCGGCCAAAGGAGGAGACACTGAGATAGGGGGAGGGGTAGTTTGCATACTCCACGGTCTGGGCAAACTCCGGCTGTGGGGTCTGGTCATAAAAGAGGATGTGGGAGTAGACCACCGTGGAGTCCACCGCCACCGACTCAAACCCCTGCTCCTTCACATACGCCACCGCATCCCCCACCCCGTAGCGGAACTGGACGTCGATGTCGTCGTTATAGGTGGTGAAATAGGTGTTCACAAACAGCCCGAAGGCCACGGCATACACCGCCACCACTCCCCAGGGCAACACCGGGTGGGCCTTACTGAAATCAAACACCCAGTCCACCCCAAAGGCCAGCAGGACCAGCAGGTAGAGGTGGAGGGAATTGGCTTTGTTGATGTTCCGATAGTCCAGAGACAGGCTCACCAAGGCGGCACACAACAGCCCTAACAGCAGCAGGCCCTCTCCGGTAAAACGGCGCTCCTTGGCGCCCCGTACCGCCCGAATGGCCATGCGCACGCCGCCCAGGATCATAAAGGGCCAACTGAACCGATAGAACATGCCATATTGGGGCAGGCTGTTCCAAATCAGTCCGTCCCCCTCCCCGAACACCATCTCCCCCAGGGTCTGGTAGGCCTCCAGGGAGAAGAGGTTGCGCCAGTCCACCTCGGAGGCCCGCATGGACACCAGCCGGGGCACGGACAAAAACGGGGTGCGAATCTCCTCCAGCACCCCCAAATTCACCAGCACAAAGAGGAGGAGAGGCAGGGCCATCACAAACAGCAGGCCCACCGCCCCCGCCAGATAGGGGGTAAATGTTAATCTCTTCGTGTAGAGCAGGTAGAGGAGAAACGCCGCCAGGGTCAGGGGCAGCACCACCCAGAGGGTGGCATAGGCGTACAGGGACAGGCCATAGAACAAGGCAGCCAGCAGCAGCCACGGCGGGGAATCCAGCCCCCGCACCAGGAAGTACAGCCCCAACAGCAGCAGGCCCGGGGCCAGATTGGACTCCAGTCCCCAGCGGCTGAGCATGATATGCCAGGGGCAGATGGCGGTGAGAAACAGCCCGATGAGGCCCACCCGCCGGGAGAAGAGCCGGGTGAGCAGCAGATACACCACTGGGAGGCTCACACAGGCCAGAATGGCCTGGGGCAGGCGGATGGCCAACTCCGTGAGGCCCAACAGGGCCACAAAGGGCATGGCCAGATAGCTTTCCAGCACATTCATGCCGCTGCCCCAGGAGATGAAGTAGCAGGGATTGGTGTACCCCCAGGAGTCCACCCCGTAGGTGAGCATGGAGTAGGCCTCATATCCGGCGTAGGCCTCGTCCTGGTTGAGCCCGCAGGGCACCGCCCCCAGCTGCCACAGCCGCACCGCCACCCCAATCAAAATGAGAAACAGGGGCAGCAGCCAAGTCCGCTGTGCCCCTTTTTCCAGTCGTATGCTCATTGGTTGCAGCTTCCGCAGTGCTTGGCGTGGTAGCGCACCACCAGGTCGCCCAGGGTGGTACCGTCCACCACGGCGGACACCGCCCGGTGAATCTCCTGCCACAGCTCGATGGTCACACAGTCCCCGCAGCGGTCACAGAAGCCGTCATCGGTGGCGCACTCCACGGGGGCCAAATCCCCCTCCAGAGGCCGGAGAATGTCGCCCACAGTGTACTCCTCCGGGTGACGGGTGAGAAGATAGCCCCCTCCGGCACCCCGCACCGAGCGCACCAGCCCAGCCCGGGACAGAGGTGTGACGATCTGCTCCAGGTATTTATCGCTGAGGTTTTGCCGCCCCGCCACGTCCCGCAGGGAAACCGGGTTGTCCTCCCCGCCGTGGGCAGCCAGGTCCACCATCAGCCGCAGGGCGTACCGCCCTTTTGTGGAAATCTTCATATCCATACCCCCATAGTCCTTTGTCCTATAATACCATATGTTTGGTAGGATTTCAAGAGTGCTACCGGGGGTGTGTTCCATCTATTCTTATAAAAGGAAGTTTTCCCCCAGCGGAGCGTCTTTGGAAGGGCGGTGAGAATCGGTATGCCCCCACCTGAAAAGGGGCAAACTTCTCTTGACGATTGGCTTTCCATTGGAGTATCATGGAGAAAACGATGCCAGGAGGGTGCGCCATGAAGAAAAAACCCGCTTTTTACCTGTTGGGCCTCGCCGCAGCTGGGGCCGGAGCCGCCGGAGGCATGGCTGCCGTGGGCAACCGCCTCTATGCCAAAGCCATGACCCCTCAGACCCGGGAGCCGGACTACCAGGACCCCAACGAGCCCCAGCGTGAGGGCCGGGCCTGGGCCAGAAAAGCCGAGGGCTTCCGCTCGGCCACCATCCAGGCCATTGACGGGCTCATCCTCTGGGCCGCTGTGGTGCCCGCTGACACCCAGACCCACCGCTGGGCCATCTGCGTCCACGGCTACCACGACACCCACGAGGCCATGGGTGCCATCGGCCTACACTACCACCAGGAGGGCTGGAACGTCCTGATGCCCGACCAGCGGGGCCACGGCGAGAGCGAAGGCGACTACGTGGGTTGGGGCTACGACGAGCGGCTGGACCTGGTGGGCTGGATCAACTACATCCTCCGCCGGGACCCTGACGCAGAGATTCTCCTCCACGGTGTATCCATGGGGGCCGCCACCGTCCTTCTGGCCACCGGCGGGGCCTTGCCGGAACAGGTGAAGGCGGCGGTGTCCGACTGCGCCTATACCACCATTGAGGCCCAGATGCACCACGTCCTCCAGAACTTCCGGGAGGAATACATCCACGCCCCGGTGCCTATGCCCACCTCCGCCCTCTTCTCCATACTGCGGAAAACCGCCCTGCGCCGGGCTGGATATGACCTGCGGGACGCCGCTCCCATCCAGGCGGTGGCCCAGTCCAAAACCCCCACCCTGTTCATCCACGGCGTGGAGGACGACTTTGTCCCCTCCTCCATGATGGGAAAGCTGTACCAGGCCGCCAAGTGCCCCAAGAGCTTTTTGTGGATGCCCGATGCCGGACACGCCAACGCCGTGGGCACCAACCCCCGGCTGTACTGGACGGCGGTGGACACCTTCCTGCAAGATTATTTTCCCACCGAAGATTGATTCCTTCCCCGGCCCACTCCTGTGGGTCGGGGAAGTTTTTTCTTTTTCTCAATTACCGATTGACAAGGTAGGTAAAAAGGCGTATCATATAACCAACCAATTCAGTAGGTTTTAATTCGATGCATCAGGAGGAATCCGTTATGGCACATATCTATACATCCGCCCATCAGCTCATTGGACACACCCCGCTGTTGGAGTTGACCCACATTGAGGAGAAACTGGGCTTAAAGGCCAAGATTCTGGCCAAACTGGAGCTGTTCAACCCCGCCGGGTCGGTGAAGGACCGGGTGGCCCTGACCATGATTGAGGACGCCGAGGCCAGCGGGGCTTTGAAGCCCGACTCGGTGATCATCGAGCCCACTTCTGGCAATACCGGCATTGGACTGGCCGCCGTGGCCGCCGCCCGGGGCTACCGCATGATCGTGGTGATGCCCGACTCCATGTCCATGGAGCGCCGCCTGCTCATGACCGCCTACGGGGCCGAGCTGGTGCTCACCCCCGGGGCCAAGGGCATGGCCGGAGCCATTGCCAAGGCCGATGAGCTGGCCGCTGAGATTCCCAACAGCTTCATTCCCGGCCAGTTTGTCAACCCCTCCAACCCCAAGGCCCACCGGGAGACCACCGGGCCGGAGATCTATGACGACACCGACGGAAACGTGGACATTTTCGTGGCTGGTGTGGGCACTGGCGGCACCATCACCGGGGTGGGCGAATATTTGAAGTCCCGCAACCCCAAGGTGCAGGTGGTGGCAGTGGAGCCCTCCGACTCCCCCGTCCTCTCCGGCGGCAACCCTGGTCCCCACAAGCTCCAGGGCATCGGGGCAGGCTTTGTGCCCGAAGTGCTCAACACTCAGGTTTATGACGAGGTGTTCCCTGTCACCAGTGAGGAGGCCTACGCCGGCGGGCGACTCATGGGCCGCAGCGAGGGCGTGCTGGTGGGCATCTCCTCCGGCGCCGCGCTCCACGCCGCCATCCAGGTGGCCAAGCGCCCGGAAAACGAGGGCAAGACCATTGTGGTGCTCCTGCCTGACACCGGGGACCGGTACCTGTCCACCCCCATGTTTACCGAATAAAGAGATAGGAAAGGAATCCTACCATGCAAATTTACGCTGATAACGCCGCCACCACTCGCCTGAGTGACACGGCGCTGAAGGCCATGCTTCCCTATATGCAAGAGGAGTACGGCAATCCCTCCAGCCTCCACTCGGTGGGCCAGCGGGCCCAGGAGGCCCTCACCGACGCCCGGGCTCGCATTGCCGCCCGCCTGGGCTGCCAGCCCACCGAGGTGATCTTCACCTCCGGGGGCAGCGAGGCGGACAACCAGGCCATCCGCTCAGTGGCTGCCTTTGGCAAAATGAAGGGCAAGACCCACATCATCTCCACCGCCTTTGAGCACCACGCCGTGCTCCACACCCTGGAGGCCCTGGAGAAGGAGGGCTTTACCGTCACCCTCCTGGACGTCCACGAAGACGGCATGGTGTCCGCCCAGCAGGTGGAGGAGGCCATGACCCCGGAGACCTGTCTGGTGACCATCATGTACGCCAACAACGAGATTGGCACGGTGCAGCCCATCGCCGAAATTGGGGAGGTGTGCCGCCGCCACAGGGTGCTCTTCCACACCGACGCCGTCCAGGCGGTGGGCCATCTGCCGGTGAACGTGGCCGAGCAGAACATTGACCTGCTGTCCCTGTCCGCTCACAAGTTCCACGGCCCCAAGGGCATCGGGGTGCTGTACGCCCGCCGTGGTGTGCCCATCTTCCCCCTCATCCACGGCGGCGCCCAGGAGCGGGGCCGCCGGGGCGGCACCGAGAACATCCCCGCCATTGTGGGTATGGCCGCCGCTCTGGACGAGGCCTGCGACCACCTGGAAGAGGACACCGCACAGCTCTGCGCCCTGCGGGAGCGGCTGATTGCAGGGCTGTCCAAGATCCCCCACTCCGTGCTCAACGGCCACCGGGAGCACCGCCTCCCCGGCACCGTGAACTTCTGCTTTGAGGGCATCGAGGGCGAGTCTCTCCTGCTGCTTCTGGACGACAAGGGGGTGTACGCCTCCTCCGGGTCCGCCTGCACCTCCGGCTCCCTGGACCCCAGCCACGTGCTGCTGGCCATTGGGCGGCCCCATGAGATCGCCCACGGCTCTCTGCGGCTCTCCCTCTCCCCGGACACCACCGAGGAAGAGGTGGACTATATGGTGGAGGCCGTCACCGACGTGGTGGCCTACCTGCGCTCCATCTCCCCGGTGTGGCGCAACCTGGAAGCAGGCATTCAAGAATTTATCATCCAGTGAGGTATTTACTATGGCTTTATACAGTGAAAAGGTAATGGACCACTTCCGCAACCCCCGCAATGTGGGCTCTATGGAGAATCCCAGCGGCGTGGGCGAGGTGGGCAACGCCAAGTGTGGCGACATCATGCGCATCTACCTGAAAATTGAGAATGACATCATTGTGGACGTGAAGTTTGAGACCTTCGGCTGCGGCAGCGCCATTGCCTCCTCCTCCATGGCCACCGAACTCATCAAGGGCAAGCCCGTGTCCGAGGCCCTCACCCTCACCAACCAGGCGGTGGTGGAGGCCCTGGACGGACTGCCCGCCCAGAAGGTGCACTGCTCCGTGCTGGCCGAGGAGGCCATCAAGCTGGCCCTGAAGGACTACTACGACAAGAACGGCATCGAGTACGACCACAGCCAGTTCCCCTGTTGCGAGAGCTGCGGCCACTGCCACGCCCACTAAGGCCCCATGTTGGTATCCACCCGAGGCCGCTACGCCCTGCGGGTGATGGTGGACTTGGCCCAGCACCAGAGCCAGGGCCCCATTCCCATGAAGGATGTGGCGCAGCGGCAGCAGATTTCCCTCAAGTACCTGGAGAAAATCCTCCCGGTGCTGTCCAAAAATGGTTATATTGTGGGCACCCACGGCAAGGGGGGCGGCTATCAGCTCACCCGGGCCCCTGATGAATACCGGGTGGGAGATATTCTGCGGCTCACCGAGGGGGACTTGGCCCCGGTGGCCTGCCTGGAGGCGGGGGCGGCCCCCTGCCAGCAGCGGGACACCTGTCCCACCCGCTCCCTCTGGTGCGAGCTGGGGCGTCGGGTCAACGAGTACCTGGACAGCGTCACCCTGGCGGATTTGATGTAACTCAATTACCCCCAGTCATGGCATTTCAGCATGACTGGGGGCAGTTTTCATATTTTACCGTATTTGTTTTTCAACAGAATGTCAATGGACGGTTCTCCTCTTCCATGTTATTCTGGATTTGTAATGTTGTACATTCAGATTTCACAAGCCGTTTTATTTTGAGGAATGGGGTGGTTCCATTGGCGATGGATACCAGAGGGCATTCCCATAGGCATGGTTGTTTTCCTTGCTAGAAACCGACTATCTGTATAAGGTGGAATTAAAATGAACGAAAAACAGGCCCGTCTCATACGAATCTGGGATATTGGTCGTGTCGTTTTCCGGATTGCAGTTTGTATTTTCCTTCTGATCGACACCTTTTTTCTATCTTATGATGTTCCATCCACTCTCATTGCTATGGCCCTCTTTATCGTCTTGGCCACTCTGGAAAGCGTTGGCGAGCATTGGATGCGCCGCAATATTCCAGAAGCGGAAAACCGCCCTTACCCTAAGTGGATACATGCTTTATCCATCCTCGTTCTCATCCTCGTGTTTTACGATATCATGAAGGGATGATTTATTCGCAACCACCTTTACACCACTTCAGCGGCGCAGACTTGTCTGCGCCGCTGTCTTTTTATACCTGGTTCTCTATCATCACCACCAGCGTTCCCCGCTCCACCGTAATCCGGGCGGGTCCGCCCAAAAATTCGTTGCTCACCCCCAGGGGCACCTGGACGGTCATGGTGGCCCCGTGCAAGGGGTACTTCAACCCCTCCAGCGTCACCCCATGGGCGGGTTCGCCCAGGCAGAAGATGGACAGGGTGCGCCCCGTCTCCCCCTCCAGTTCCAGGGTGCCGTTGTGCACCGCCGTCACCGTCATGCCGGGGCCCACCAGCTTTCCCCGTCCCCCCTGCTCCACAAGGCCGCACAGCAGCTGCACGTTGGCCAGGGTGTGATCCAACCTTCCACCTAAGGAGCCGTAAATGTGGAAGTTGCGGTATCCCCGGCTCCACCCTTCACTGAGGGCCAAAGCCGTGTCCGTGTCGTCCTTCTCCGCCGGATGGCGGACAATATGGGGGTGGGGCGGCACGTAGCCCAGGGAATCAAAGTCCCCCACCACCAAGTCCGGGTCCACCCCATGGGCCTGCATCTGGCTAAAGCCTCCGTCAGCGGCAATGCACAAATCCCCCGGCTGGATGTCCGGCCACTGAGTTCCGTACTCTCCTGAGGCAAAAATATAACAAATGGACATGGTTCTCTCCTCGTTTCTCATTCTTGACCCAGCTGTTCCAGCAGTACCCGCCGCACCGTCTGGGGGTCTGCCTTTCCCTGCAATTTCCGCATGGTCTGGCCCACCAAAAAGCCGAAGGCCTTTTCTTTTCCGCCCCGCCAGTCTGCCACCGACTGGGGGTTCTCCTCCAGCACCTGGACCACGGTGTTCTCCACCAGTTCCACATCCTGCACCTGCTCCAGGCCGTGGGCAGACACGTATTCGTCCACATCTCCGTCGGTGTCAAACACCGCTTCAAACACCTTCACCGCCGTGTTCCGGTTCAGTTTTCCCTCCCCCACCAACTGAATGAGCCGGGCCAGGGTCTTGGGGGTGATGGTCAGCCCCTCCGGGCTGAGGCTCCGGGCGGACAGCGCCCCCAGCACCTCCCCCATGATCCAGTTGGCCCCCTGTTTGGGGGGCGTGCCCAACTCCACCAGTTCTTCAAAGAACTGGGCGAGGGCCGGGTGGCTGGTGACCATCTGGCAATCGTAATCCGGCAGCTGGTACTCCTGGGCGTAGCGTCTCCGCTTCTCCTCCCCCAGCTCGGGCAGGTGGTCTCGGATGTCCTGGATGTACTCCTGGGACAGCACCACCGGGGGCAGGTCCGGCTCGGGAAAGTAGCGATAGTCCCGGGCCTCCTCCTTGGAGCGCATGGAGAAGGTCTCCCCCCGCTCCTCGTCAAAGCGGCGGGTCTCCTGCACCACCCGCTCTCCCCGCTCCAGAAGGGCAATCTGCCGCTGGCTCTCATATTGAATGGCCCGGGCAATGGCCTTAAAGGAGCCCAGGTTCTTCATCTCGGTGCGGGTGCCCAGGGTGTCCCGCCCCACCGGGCGCACGGACAGGTTTACATCGCACCGCAGGGAGCCCTCCTCCATCTTGCCGTCGGACACCCCCAGGTATTGCAGCCGCTCCCGCAGCAGCTCCAGATAGGCCACCACCTGGTCCGGGGTGCGAAAGTCCGGCTCGGTGACGATCTCCAGCAGGGGCACCCCGCAGCGGTTGAAGTCGCACAGAGTCTCCCCGGTCTCAGGGTCGTGGTACAGCTTCCCAGCGTCCTCCTCCATGTGGATTTCGTGGATGCCGATGGTAGTCCCCGCCACCTCCACCCGTCCACAAGTGCACAGGGGGGCATACAGCTGGCTGATCTGGTACCCCTTGGGCAAATCCGGGTAAAAGTAGTTTTTTCGGTCAAAGCGGCTCACTGGAGTGATAGCGCAGCCCAGGGCCAGCCCCACCTTCACCCCGTACTCCACCACCTTCTCGTTGAGCACCGGCAGCGCCCCGGGCAGGCCCATACACACGGGGCAACACTGGCGGTTGGGGGCAGCGCCAAAGGCGGTGGAACAGCCGCAGAAAATCTTACTCTCGGTGGACAGCTCCACATGGGTCTCCAGCCCCATGACAATCTCCCAATTCATCGCCCTTCGCCCCCTCTCGGTACGCTTTTATGATGGTCCGTCTCCTGCTGATAGGCGTGAGCCACGCTCAGCAGCACCTGTTCCCCAAACCGGGGGCCCATGAGCTGGGCTCCCACGGGCAGCCCCTGCCCGTCCACCCCGCAGGGCATAGACAGGGCGGGCAGCCCTGCCAGATTGGCGGGGACGGTGTACAGGTCGGACAGGTACATCTTCATGGGGTCGGCCAGACTCTCCCCCAGCTTGGGTGCGGTGTTGGGGGTGACCGGGGTGAGGAGCACGTCACAGGCGGCAAAGGCCCGCTCCAGGCCCTGGGACACCTGATACTTCACCGCCAACGCCTTTTTATAGTAGGCCTCGTAGTACCCGGCGCTGAGGACAAAGGTGCCCAGCAACATGCGCAGCTTGGCCTCTTTTCCAAAGCCCTGGCTGCGGGTGTTCTCATACATCTGGGTAAGGTTCCCGTATTCCTTGGCCCGGAATCCGTACTTCACCCCGTCATATCGTGCCAAATTGGAGGAGGCCTCCGCCGAGGCCAGCACGTAATAGGCGCCAATGACCTGTTTCAGCTCCGGAATGGACACCTCTGTGAGGACAGCCCCCCGGTGCTGGAGTACCTGGGCCACTTCTCTCACCCGCTGGGCCACCTGAGGGTCCAGCCCCTCCCCGAAGCACTCCACAGGCAGGCCCACCCGCAGACCCCGAATATCCCCGTTGAGGGAGGCCAGCCGCCCCCCGTAGTTGCCGTCCACGGTGGTGCTGTCCCGGCGGTCCTTCCCCTGGATGAGGTCCAGCACAGCGGCGCAGTCGGCGGCGTCCCGGCACAGGGGGCCCACCTGGTCCAGAGAGGAAGCGTAGGCCACCAGACCATACCGGGACACCGTGCCGTAGGTGGGTTTTAGCCCGGTGAGGCCACAGTACCCGGCGGGCTGGCGGATGGAGCCCCCGGTGTCGCTCCCCAGGGCGTACCAGGCAAAGCCCGCCGCCACTCCGGCGGCGCAGCCCCCCGAGGACCCGCCGGGCACCCGGTTTTCATCCCAGGGGTTGCGGGTGGGGCCGAAGTAGGAGGTCTCGGTGGTGGAACCCATGGCGAACTCGTCCAGGTTCCCCTTGCCCAGGCACACACCCCCGGCCCTTTGTACCTTCTCCACCACCGTGGCATTGTAGGGGGGTACATAGCCCTCCAACAAACGAGAGCCGCAGGTGGTTTTTATCCCCTGGGTGCACAGGTTGTCTTTCAGAAGAAGGGGCACCCCGTACAGGGGGGAAAGCCCCGGTTTCAGGCCCTTTTGAAGCACTTCCGCCCGCTCCATGGCCTGCTCTTCCAAAACCGTGATGCAGCTGTTCAGTCGCTGGTCCCTCCGGGTAATCTCCTCCAGAGCCGCCTGTGTGGCCTGGGGGATGGTCACGTCCCCCGAAGCGATGGCCCGGCCCAGCTCCAGAGCGGTGAGGTGGGTGAGGTTCATGCTTCGCCCCCCTCTCCCACGCTTCTGGGGGTCACCACATACCCGTCCCGCAGGAGGGGAGCCTGGGAGAGCAGCTTGTCCCGGTCCAGGGAGGGCGCCACCCCATCCGGGCGGAAGGTGACCACACACGGGGTGTCCGGTTCCGCCCCCTCCTCCACCTGGGAAAGGGCCTGTAGATAGCCCACCATCTGCTCCAGCCGTCCGGCCAGCTCCCCCTCCTCCTCCGGGGTAAGGGAGAGCCGGGCCAGGTGGGAGAGCTTGCGCACCTGCTTGCTTGTCTCTTCCATGGGTGTCCCTCCAAAAAAGACGCCCCAAGCCGTGAAACAACCACAGCTGGGGCTTGTTTGGGATATTTTACACCCGACCTGTGGGCTTTGTCAATGCGCGGCCACACTCTAGTCAGGGGCGTGAGTTTATGGTACACTAGAGGAAAGAAGATCACCGGAGAGGAGCCGACTGTATGCTATCTTGGGAGCAGCTCAACGAGACCTGTCAAGCCTGCCGCCAGTGTCCCCTGGCGGAGACCCGCCACCATGTGGTGTTTGGGGTGGGACCCCAAAACGCCCCCATTATGCTGGTGGGCGAGGGCCCGGGGGAACAGGAGGACTTGCAGGGCATCCCCTTTGTGGGCCCGGCGGGTCAGCTGCTGGACGACATGCTCTCCCTCATCGGCCTGAGCCGGGAGAAAAACGTGTACATCGCCAACATCGTCAAGTGCCGCCCGCCCCACAACCGGGACCCGCTGCACACCGAGCAGGACGCCTGCATCGGCTATCTGCGCAACCAGGTGGCCCTGCTGCGCCCCAAGATCATCGTCTGTCTGGGCCGCATCGCCGCCCAGCGGCTCATTGACCCCGGCTACAAGATCACCCAGCAGCACGGCCAGTGGGTGGAGAAGGCCGGGGTGGCTATGACCGCCATCTACCACCCCGCCGCTCTGCTCCGGGACCCCTTAAAGAAGCCGGACACCTTCGGGGACCTGCGGGCCATCCGCTCCAAGGCCCGGCAGCTGTGCCCCCAGGTCTACGACTCCTCCTCGCTCTGAGGCAGCAGATTCATAATGGAGATCTCATAGGCGGTGCGGGTCTGGCGCTCCCCCTCCACCATCTTGTGGTATTGACGGCTCTGGAGCCGTCCCTCCAGGCGCAGCCGGTCCCCCACCTCCATCTGGGCGCAGCGGTTTGCCACCGACCCCCAGGCGATGCAGGGTAAGTAGTCCGCCCGACCATAGGGGCGGTTCACCGCCAGCAGCAGGTCGCAGATCTCCCGGCCCAAGGGGGTACGGCGGGCCACCGGAGGCTTGCACAGGGCGCCCGCCAGCAGCAGGTGGTTCTCCCCCTCCCGGCAGTGGGCCTGGAGCACCTCCCGCACCAGCATGGTGATGACCAGGCGGCTGCCCTGCCCCGAGCGGTTGTTGTAGGAGCGCACCTCGCCCCCCACCTCCAGCCAGTTCCCCGGCTGCCACAGCTCCTCCTGGGGCTGGGACACCACCAGATTCACCACGTCCTCGGCTCCCGACAGGCGGGGCACCCGGAAGGGCACCAGGTAGTAGTCCACCCCGTGGTTGTGGTGGGACAGCTTGGGAACGGCCAGAACTTCTCCCCGCAGCATCCCCTGATTTTCTCCTTTTACTTGGCTCATGACATCACACTCCATGGGTAAAATCTGTTGGAGTGTATGCGTCCGAGGGCCAGAGTATGACCGTTGACATTCCCAGACACGTCAGTATAATATATGGCATACCCCTATAAAGGAGGGCTGCATATGGAGGTACAACTGACACGCAAGCAGTTCCGACGCTTGCTGGACATGGTGTATATCGGCAACTGGGTGCTCAACTCCACCCGGGGCGACGACCGTTTTGAGGACTACGACCAGGTGGAAAGCCTGCTCTTTGCCCAGGCCGCCCGAGAGGGCATGGAGCCCTTGGCGGAGGTGTACCACGGCGAGATCGTACCCTCCAGGGCCTTTGCCGAGGGCGGGATTCACGAGGCCATCATGGAATATGAGAACAACGTGTTCTTCGACATTCTGGCCGAGGACCTGGCCCGGCGGGATATGAACTATGTGCCCATCGACGAGAGCAACCAGCAGGAGCTCATGGAGCGCATGGACGCCTATATCGACGAATTTGAGGCCCACGGCACCGAAAACATCACCATTGAACATTGAAAAACTTCCACAGTCCAGGGATGGGCTGTGGAAGTTTTTTAGCTTCTGGAGGAAGGCTACCCCCTCCTGGGCTCCCCCTCTGGGCCCACTCCAGGGGGTGCGGCGTTCCCGCCGCCGGGGGCCGCTGCTACACTCCTTGGTGCGCTGGGGTAGGGGCCGTGGCTTGCCCGGCCCGTGGGGGCCTCGATGTTGCCCTAGAAAATTCGGGAGGGGCAAGCCCCTCCCCTACGCCCGGCCAACCAGCGAATGGGAGTAATCCTGCCAGGAGCACGGCCTGGACTACACCACGGTCAATCCCCCCAAGGAGCTGACGGAGGCAGTGGACCAGGCCATGGAGGAGCTGATTCAAGCCCAGGCGGGGGAGATTCAATATTACTTAAACGAGTGAATAAATAGCAAGAGTGCGGGAGAAAGTCGAACTTCCTCCCGCACTCTTATTTTGTGTATACGTTGCAATTTGCATCTGACATATTATTTATTTTGCAGTTTTGCCAATGCTTTCATAATTTTTTTCATCGTGTCATTTTTAGGATATCTCTGACACAAGCTTTCTATTTTAGCTATCGTAATCTGCGCCTCCTGAGCAGTTTGTTTTACAGCCAGGTTATACAGCCCCTTGGCGTACGCAACCGTCATCTCCTCGTTGTCAGAGTACATACGGTATAACTTTTCTAAATGTCGTATCGTTTCTAGGACTTCCCCAACCGCCTGTCTATCAGAAAGGTTCACCAGCCCCTTAGCATACTCAAGGGCTATCTCCTGGTTCCCTGAATACTGCTCATACAACTCCGCTAACCGCTCTACCGTGACTTCCGCTTCCGCTACATCTTGATCACAGGACAGGTTCACCAAACCTTTGGCATATGTAACGGCAATCTCTTCATTCCCAGAATACCGTTCCTGTAGTTCCCTTAACCGCTCTACGCTGACTTCCGCTTCCGCTACATCTTGATCACAGGACAGGTTGAATAGCCCCCAGGCATAGCGGAGAGCAATTTC
>NZ_NFKG01000015.1:0-52259 GCF_002160275.1 Pseudoflavonifractor sp. An187
AGATCACCGAGGCCGGCGCCGGCACTCTGGTGTTCACCGGTCCCGACAAGAAGTCTCCCCAGCTGGACAAGCTGGTCATCGAGCTCAAGGAGGCCGCTGAGCCCCAGCCTGAGGAGTACACCGTCACCGTGAACACCCAGGGCGAGGGCACCGCTACCGCCGAGCCCACCACCGCCACCGCTGGCACCACCGTGACCCTGACTCAGCAGGCTGCTGAGGGCTGGCACTTCGTGGAGTGGCAGAGCGAGACCGTCACCGTCACCGATAACACCTTCGTGATGCCCGAGGGCAACGTCACCGTCACCGCCGTGTTTGAGAAGGACGAGACCCCCGAGCCCGGCGATGTCAACAAGACCCTGCTGGAGAAGACCGTCAAGTACGCCGATACCCTGTCCACTGAGGGTGTCACCGACACCGCCAAGAAGGCCTTTGAGGACGCTCTGGCCAACGCAAAGACCGTTCTGGCTGACGCCGACGCCACCCAGGACGAGGTCAACGCCGCTTGGAACCAGCTGCTGGAAGGCATCTGGGGCCTGGGCCTGACTCAGGGCGACAAGGAGCTGCTGAACCTGACCATTGAGCGCGCCGAGGACATGATGGCCAACGCCGACAAGTACATGCCCGACCACTGGCAGGATCTGGTGGACGCTCTGGATGCCGCCAAGAAGGTGGCTGAGGACGGCGACGCCATGCAGGAGGACGTGGACAAGGCCGCTGGTGACCTGCTCAACGCCATTCTGGCCCAGCGCTACAAGGCTGACAAGTCCATCCTGGAAGGTCTGCTGGCTGAGGCGGAGACCGTGGACACCACCGGGGCCAGCGAGGTTGCCGTGGCGACCTTCCGCACCGCTCTGGCCACCGCCCGGGCCGTGATGGCTGACGCCACCCTGTCCGAGGACGATCAGGCCAAGGTGGATGACGCTGTGGCCGCTCTGAGCGCCGCCATGGACGGCCTCACCGCCGGTGGCGCTCCCGAGACCACCGACAAGCCCGAGGCCTCTGAGAAGCCCGAGAGCACCGACAAGCCTCAGGCCACCGAGAAGCCCGCTGAGAAGCCTGCTCAGACTGGCGACTCCGCTCAGCTGATGCTGTATGTGGCCGCTCTGGGCGCCGCTGTGGTGGCTCTGAGCACTGCCACTGTGGTGCGCAAGCGCCGCGGCAACTAAGTTCTTCTTAGACCGAAGAACCCGCCAAACTAAGACGAAAGTCCGGAGGAAGCAAATGCTTCCTCCGGGCTTCAGCCTGTCGAAAAAGGTCACCTTTTGGTGGCCTTTTTCTCGTATTGAGAGAGAAAATGCGGTATAATGGTGTAGGGTGATAAAAATGCTGGTAAAGAACGCAGAAAATCGAGAGCAGCTGGAATTTGTAAGTTTGGAGAACATGGTCCCGCAGGATCACTTGCTGCGGAAAATCGACGACGCCATCGACTGCAAGAAAATCTACGAATTTGTGGAGGATCTGTATTGCGAGGACAACGGCCGGCCCAGCGTTGACCCGGTGGTGCTGTTCAAGATCGTGTTGATCCAGCATATCTATGGAATTTCTTCCCTACGCCGAACCCTGGAGGAAGTGAGCATGAATCTGGCATACCGGTGGTTCATTGGATATCCGCTGAATGAAGCGGTACCGCACTTCTCCACAGTGAGCTACAACTTCAAGCACCGATTCAACCACGCCACGGTGGAATATGTGTTCCGCTGGGTGTTGAAAGCAGCCGCAGAGGAAGGATATCTGGACACAGAAGCGATTTTTGTGGACGGAACCCACATTAAGGCAAGTGCTAATCTGAAAAAGCAGGCCAAAAAGGCGGTCCCCAAGCAGGCAAAGCGGTACGCAAAAGAGCTGTTCGATGAAGTGAACAAGGACCGGGAGGAACACGGGAAAAAGCCCTTTTCCGATGACAGCGACAAAAAGCCGCCGGAGGAGAAGGAAACGGTGGTGTCCACCACCGACCCGGAAAGCGGTGTATTCCACAAGGGGGAGCACAAAAAGTGCTTTGCCTACGAAGCGCACACAGCATGTGACAAGCACAATTTTGTTGTTGGTGTTCACGTCACTCCCGGCAATATCCACGACAGTGTAGCCTTTGATCCTCTGTACGATGAAGTATGCCAGTATTACCCCGAGCACAAAACCGTGGTGGCGGACAGCGCCTACAAAACCCCCTGGATCTGCAAGAGAATCTTCGACAGCGGCCGCGTTCTTTCCACCTGCTATACCCGCCCCAAGACCAAAGGAAACGGCCACCCCTGGTGGGCCTATGTGTATGACGAATACTTTGACGATGTGATCTGTCCGGAATACCGTGCGCTGCATTATTCCACCACAAACCGGGAGGGCTACCGGGAATACAAAAGCCGAGGCTATCTTTGCAAGAGCTGTCCCACCAGAGGGACGTGCACCGAGAACGCCAAGTGCGAGAAAACAGTCTTGCGCCATGTCTGGCAGGACTATGTGGAGATGGCAGAGCACGTGCGGCATATGGCGGTGTACAAAGAACTGTACCGGCTGCGAAAAGAGAAGATTGAGCGTGTGTTTGCCGATGCGAAGGAAAAACACGGGATGCGTTACACGCAGTACAGAGGCTTGGCCCAGGTGACAAACTGGGTGAAGCTTAAATTTGCTGCCATGAATCTGAAAAAGCTGGCCATTTGGAAATGGAATGGCCGCCATTCGGCGCCGGATGGCGGAAAACAAACAGGATGGGGGAAAAGTGTAGCTGCTGTTTTGATGCTTTTTCCGTTTCCGCTTTCATTTCCAAGCAAAAAACCTGCTCTGGCTTAATTGCCGGAGCAGGTTTTTCTACAGGCTGTAGCGAGCCACGCTCATGGAAGTGAGCTGTGGCTCGCTTTTTATATATCAGGGCTCACCCATATTGTTCCCCGCTCTTTTGAGCGCCGGCGGCTGGGTGTGGGATGCCGCTCCCCGCCCCGTTTCGTTCCGCCCCACTGGCCTGAACGAAACGAAAGGAGCTAATATGCTCAATGAAGAAGTAATAGTACGCCCCATCCGTGAACGCTTGCATCAGAAACAAAAACATCAGACACAGCAAAGGATATGGCAATCGTTGGGGCTTTTCTGCCTAACATTTACGAGTGTTTTACCTTGAATTCACACCGAAAAACCAGCTAAGTGTTATAATTAAACCGGAACCAGATCTACTAACTAGAGGGCAAAACGACGAGGTGAATTTTATGACTTTATTTATGAACGAGAAAGATATGAATGAAATGTTAGATAGTATCTGTCCGGAAGGAGAAACATACCAGGGAAAAGCATGGGGAACCTTGATGTCTGGGACGGCTGAAATGTTGGCACTGGGAGCTTTGAGTAATGTATATTGTTATGTTGGCGTGACAGAAAAAACATTGGTTATCGCAGTGTTGGAAACTTTTGATATCTCGCATATTTACGGTAAAATCTGCATTCCGTTTGACCAGTTTGACGAACTGAACGTACAAAAAGGGCTACTGCCTTCCCAGCGGATCATCAAAGCGAAAAGCGGGAAAACCAAAATAAAATTGTCGCTGGTCAACAACAGCATCACCGCCAAAATCAAAGATCAAAAACAGGGGATGCTTGCGATTTGCGAGACGCTGGAGCGTTTGAAACACTGATTTTCATGAAAGCAAGAGAGAAAATGAACAATATAAATGAGAACCGAACAGACAAAAGAGCGCCCGGCGGCGAAAAAAGCAAGGCGGAGTTAAAATGGTTTATTTTGTTCCCTGCCGTCATCTTTTTTCTGCCGATCACCATCCTCGCGGTGGTGGGATGGTTTACAAGCGCCGATGCCTTTGCCATCGGCATCACAGGGTTTATGCAAGCCGTCATTGTCTATGGCGGCTTGGGGCTGGTGGCGGTGATCATCGCCCTTGTCTTATTCATACTGCTGATTCAGCCGGACACAACGTTCCTGCAAAAGGTTGGCAGAACCGCAGGCATTCTGCTTTGCCTCGCCGCCGCTTTCTTCCTTGTCCGGCCGCTCGTTTTGGACATCCCCTACCTCAAGCGCCCGGAAGCCGCCTATTTGGAGCGGCTGGAGTTTGAATATTCGAGAGGAATCGGGGACTATAGCTCAGACTCCTATTATTTGCGCGGCGTAGATATGACCGGCGAACGGCATTCCTTTGAAATCAGTGAAAAGAGGTTCGAGGAAGGGCGCGCGCTGTGGGGCGGGAACGACTTTGCTCTGTTTGCGAAAGTTACCTACCTGCCGCATACCTCCACCTTGATGACGCTCGAATTTATGACAGAACTCGATGCGGCAGGGGCAGAATTGTACCCGCCATCCCCTGAACTTTCGAATGACTGGAAAAATGTTTCGATTCAAATCAATGATACGGTTTATACGCTGCCGGTTCCCCTTGCGGCTTTCCTGAACGATGGATGGGTGATTTCCGAGGAGGATGCCGGGCTTTCTCTGGCCGGCGCGGAAGGCCCGTATGCGTCCTATGAATGGGAATGGGTCTCGTTGACCAATGACCGTGAACAGACTGTCAGCGTCTGTGCTTTCAACCCCACCGAAAGCACGATCCCTGTCGCCGAGAGCACGGTGGGAGGCGTCCATGTAATCTATGGCAATTACGACTTTTCCGGCACGGAACTCCGCCTTCCCGGTGGGTTGATGCTGGGATGGTCTACCAGAGAAGATGTGTTAGAGTTATATGGACAGCCAAGCGATAGCTCTGAGGCATATGTTCTTACTTACGAAACGAATGACTCTTTTGACCTGGCTTCTTGGAGGCTTGGCTTTGATGATTCGGGAATTCTAGACGATGTTATGGTACACCATCAGTCTTATTTCGATAAGGTACAATAAGTTTCGCAAATTGAAAAGTGGATAAAAGGAGACAGGTATGGGTGTCTGGAAAAGCAGGAAGGAATTTCCCAACCCGTATAACTGGAGCGGCTATATAGTCGGGCAGATTTTATCCAAGCCGGAGTATATGGGGCATACGGTCAACTTCCGTTCCCACAAGGCATCCTATAAGGATAGTCCTCTCTATGAAAGTACATGGTGATTGACTCCGTCTTCTGAAATTTGGATGCGAACCAAATTTCGGAGCGGTGGGTCGCGGCAATGGAGCGACCGGACATACCGGACGCTGAGCAGAGGCCGCCATTTTTCGACAAACAAAAAATGCACCCACCGTGCGGTGAGTGCATACGAAGAGAAATATTTGCCGAGCTTGAGCGGTATATAGTGAGTAAGGACAAATGGTGTCGAATAAAAAAAGAACCGGTCGAGATCTCGTGCATGAAATCTCGACCGGTTTTCTGTTATTGGGGAATTAACTTAGTATTACTTCGCCTCTTTGCGGAAGCACATGAACCAATCCAGGCAATACTGATTCTCGCTCTGGTTGTCCATCCGCTCCTTGGCTACGCCGCAGCTGCCAGCGGTGGGTACGATGACATCATCGCCGGGCCGCCAGTCGGCCGGGGTGGCGCAGGCGTCGGCGTCCGCTTTCTGGAGCGCCAGGATGATGCGCTTGATCTCGTCAAAGTTGCGGCCCGTGGACAGCGGATAGTACAGGATGGTTCGCACCACGCCGTTGGGGTCGATGACAAACACTGCCCGTACCGCCTGGGTGTTGGACTGTCCCGGCTGGATCATGCCGTACTTGTTGGCCACCTCCATGCGGATATCCTCGATGAGGGGGAAGGTCACATTGATGTGTTTCTTACCGTTCCACTCCAGCTCCTGGATCTTCCGCAGCCAGGCGATGTGGGAATAGATGGAGTCCACCGAAAGCCCCACCAGCTCAGTATTGAGAGCCTTGAACTCGTCGATCATGGAGCCGAAGGTCATAAACTCCGTGGTGCAGACTGGGGTGAAATCCGCAGGATGGGAGAAGAGAATCACCCATTTGCCAGCGTAATCCTCCGGGAATTTGATAGGACCCTGGGTGGTGACAGCCTCGAAGGACGGGGCCTTGTCGCCAATAAGAGGCATTCTGTTTTCCTGATCCATGGTAAGCGCTCCTTTCGTTAGCAGTCAAGTTCGATGAATATGATATATGGGTTCTATGGAGAAAGGCCGTAATACTCCATCTGAAACAGCGTTAACCCAGCAGCTCGCTCTCCAAATCCTGCAGCATGATGTCCAGTGCGGAGATACCACCCTCGGCGGTGTACCACACGGCGGGGTGAGCCAGATAGACGATGTTGCCATTCTGGTAGGCATCGGTTCCCATCACCAACTCGTTTTCCATGATCTCCTGGGCCAGCTTTGCCCCGTCGGTGCCGATGGCGGCGTCGCGGTCCATAACGAAGATATAGTCGGGTGCCTTCTCCACGATGAACTCAAAAGATGCCTCGTTGCCATGGGTGGAGGTGTCAATGTTGGCGTCCACGCCAATATTTTCGAAACCAATTTCGCGTCCAATCATGGAGCAGCGACCGTCATTGCCCAGCACATTGTAGCTGCCGCTGGTGACCAGTCCCACGATGGCGGTCTTGCCGGCGGCAAATTCGGACAGGGCGGTGATCCGGGCATCGAAGTCAGCCATCAACTCGTCTACCTTGTCCTCCAGACCAAACATGGAGGCGATGGTAGTGGCATTCTGCCGCACGCTCTCCACGACCCCAAGCTCGGTATCGGTGGCCAGGTAGACCACAGGAGCAATCTCGCTGAGGGCGTCGTAGCTGGAAGCCAGGCGGCCGCCGATGAAGATGACATCCGGCTCACAGGCCATGACGGCCTCCAGATCGGCCTCCTTGATGGTGCCCAGGTTGGCAATATCGTCATTGATGTAGTCCTGGAGATACTCCAGACTGGTGGAGGCAGTGCCCACTACCCGGTCACCCACACCCAGGGCATCCAGAATGTCCAGGGAAGCCATGTCCAGAATGGCGATACGCTGGGGATCGTAAGGCACCTCCAGCTCCGCCGCCTCCTTGTTGGCATTGAGGCTGGTAATGGTCACAGACTCAGGGGTTTCCTCACTGGACTGACTGCTGCTGGGCGAGGAGGTATTCTCGGAAGAATCGCCGCCGTTCTGAGCGGAGCAGGCCATGAGGCTCAGGGCCATCACGCCGGCCAGGGCAAGAGAAAGCATCTTTTTCATGTTCATTTTTAATTACTCCTTTTCTAAAAAGTACTGAAAATACGGGGGTTAGTAGTAGATGGACAGAGGCTTGCCCGCAATGGTCAGGATCTCGAAGTCCACCTGATAGATCTGGGACAGGTTCTCTTTCGTCATCACCTCCTCCACAGTGCCGAACTTGGCGATTTTTCCGTCCTTAAAGGCACAGATGTAGTCGGAATAGAATGCCGCATAGTTGATCTCATGCAGCACCAAAATCACCGTCTTCCCCAGCTCGTCGCAGAGGCGGCGGACGATTTTCATCATGTTGGTGGCGTGGTAGATATCCAGATTGTTGGTGGGCTCATCCAGCAGCACATACTCGGTGTCCTGGGCGATGACCATGGCGATCATGGCCCGCTGCCGCTGGCCGCCGGAGAGCTCGTCAATGAAGCGATCCTGGAATTCTTCCAGCTCCATGTAGGCAATCGCCCGGTCGATGATCTTCTGATCCTCTGGGGTGACCCGGTTGCCTGAGTACGGAAAGCGCCCGAAGGTCACCAGCTCCCGCACAGTCAGCTTCATCTGGATGTTATTGGACTGGGTCAGGATGGCAAGACGCTTGGAGAGCTCCTTGCTTTTCCATTTGCCGATGTCCTTGCCTTCAAAGTCCACCAGTCCGCTGTCGTGGGCGATGAGCCGGGAGATCATGCCCATAACGGTGGATTTGCCCGCACCGTTGGGACCGATCAGAGAAATTACCTTACCCTTGGGGATGGCGAAACTCACGCCGTCCACCACGGTTTTTCCATCATACTGTTTTGTCAGTTCTTGTACGCGCATGGTCACACCTTCTTTCTTGTCAGGAGGAGATAGAGGAAGTAAAGGCCGCCGCCCACAGTGATGAATACGCTCACCGGCACGGAGTAGGAATACACATGCTCCACAATGAGCTGTCCGCCCACCAGCACGATCATGCCGAACAGGGCCGAGCCCAGCACCAGCTGGGTGTGCCGGAAGGTTTTCAGCAGCTGACGGGACAGGTTTGCGATGATGAGCCCCAAAAAGGAGATGGGTCCCACCATGGCGGTGGCCACGGCGATGCAGAGAGTCACCCCCAGCAGCAGGCGGCGGATGCAGCGGTCATAGTCCACACCCAGGTTGATGGCCTGTTCCTTGCCTAAGGTCAGCACATCCAGCAGGGCCAGCTCCTTTCGCAGTGCGAAGATGACGCCCGCCAAGAGGATCAGGGAAAAGACGATGATCTCGGAATTGATGTTGCTGAAGCTTGCCACCAGGGTATTCAGCAGACTGTCGTACTCGTTGGGGTCCATGACCCGGGTAAGGGTGGTCTGAATGCTGCTGAAAAACGAAGTCAGCACTGTGCCCACCAACAGCACATACAGCACATTGTGCTTGGTCTTTTTGAAGATCCAGCTGTAGATAATGGTGGCGGTAACGCCCATGAGCACCACGTCCACTGCGAAGGACAGGTTGGCATTGGAGGCCACCACGCTGGCAGACCCCAGGAAAAACACCACAGCGGTGTGGATGAGGGTATACAGGGAGTTCATCCCCAGCAGGCAGGGGGTCACGATGGTGTTGTTAATGATAGACTGGAATACCAGAGAGGCGCCGCCGATGGAAAAGGCGGTAATGAGCATGACAATGAGCTTGGGGGTGCGGATCTTCATGGCATAGGCCAGCAGCTTGGGATTGGAAAAGTTGACCTCCACCAGCATGTATCCTGCTGCACAGAGAAGAACAATCGCAGCCAGGATCAGGAGTTTGCGCCGGTTGGCGCGCACGGCAGCGGTGTTCACTGGTCCGCACCTCCTTTCAGGTTAGGCAAGGCGGAGCAGCAGCTTGTTCCGGCGCCGCCCAGACGAATGGCCTTTCGGCCGTGCTTGAGCCGGTAAAACAGCAGGGCGATGAAAATGAGGCTTCCCAGGATGCCCACGATCAGCTCGATGGGCAGCTCGTAGGGGGCGATTACGATCCGGCCAATCATGTCGCATACCAGCACGAAGATGGCGCCGAACAGGGCGGTGTCCACCAGCGTGCCCCGAATCTTGTCGCCCTTGTACATGGCTACCACATTGGGCACGATCAGGCCGATGTAGGAGATGGAGCCGACCACCACCACGATGGAGGCGGTAATCATGGCGGCAATGGTGAGGCCGGAGAAGAGCACCAGATTGTACGGGACCCCCAGGTTCTTGGAAAAATCCTTGCCCAGCCCAACGATATTGAAATGGTTGGCGAAGAGGAAGGCCAGTACCACCAGCGGGACCGTCAGCCAGACGATCTCATACCGGCCCTTCAGCACCAGCGAGAAGTGGCCCACCAGCCAGGAGGACAGAGCTTGGGTCATCTCATATTTGTAAGCCAGATAGTTGGTAATGCCGCCGATGACATTGCCGAACATGATGCCCACCAGAGGGACCATCACCACATCCTTGAACTGGATGCGCTGAATGAACCAGACGAAGATCCAAGTGCCCAGAATTGCTGTGGCAAAGGCGAAGATGGCCCGGCTCCACAGTGTGGAGGCCGGCATAAACAGCAGAGCCAGCAGGATGCCGAACTGGGCCGAGGAGATGGTGGCGCCGGTGGTTGGGGACACAAATTTGTTGCTGCACAGCTGCTGCATGATGAGCCCTGCTACGCTCATGCCGATTCCGGTACACAGGATGGCCAGCAAGCGCGGCAGCCGGGAGATGATGAAAATCTCCAGCTGCTCAAAATTGCCCGCCAGAAGCTCGCCCGGCGTCAGATCGATCACGCCCACAAACAGTGAGCAGCAGGACAAGACAAGCAACAGAGCCAAGAGAACTATGGTAGAACGATACGGTCTGATACAATCCTCCCCTTTCTTTCATGCGGTTAGCTATGGCTAACTACTTTGCGAAAAAAGATGCGCAGCGGCGATTGGACTTACCATGCATCACGCACTGCGCATCGTGAGTGTATTATAGCACATGGAGTTAGCCATGTGCAACCACGCAAAAAGCACAAGCTACCAAGCGGAAAGGATTCTTTTTTTATCCATTCTGCGAATTGTTGCCCCGAGCGGACTGCGTCTGAGTAGTCAGCCGGCTCATGCTTCGCAGACTGACTCCCAAAGTGGAGAGGTTGTGCAGCGTGGCAGAGGTGGCAGGTGGCAGGACTCCGGCCACGCCCAGAGCAATCAGGGCGCCGTTGAAGCCGATAACGAAGCGGTAGTTGGAGTGGATGCGCGCCATCAGCGCCATGGCGATCCGACGCAGCTCTACCAGCTCCCAGAGGCTGTCGGCGGCAATGGTGATGTCCGCAATCTCCCGGGCGATGGCGGCGCCGTCGCTGATGGCAATGCCCGCATCCGCCTCGGACAAGGCCGGTGAGTCGTTGATGCCGTCGCCCACCATCAACACGGTATGCCCCTTCCGGCGGAGCCGTGCCACATACTCCGCCTTGTCCGCCGGAAGGACTCCAGCGCGGAAGTCATCCACTCCCACCTGGGCGGCAATGGCTGCGGCGGTGCGGTAACTGTCGCCGGTGAGCATGACGGTATTGGTGACCCCCAGAGCACGGAGGGTGGACAGGACTTCCTTCGCCTCCTCCCGCAGCGGGTCGGAGATGCAGATCACAGCGGCCAGCTGCCCCCCTACTGCCAGATACAGGTGGGAATACTCCGGCGGCAGGGCATCAAAGCGTTCCTGCTCGCCCTCTGGAATGACGCACCCCTCATCCTCAAAAATAAAGTGGGCACTGCCGATGAGGACTCGCTCCTCATCGACGGTGCTTGCGATGCCGTGAGCCACCAGATATTCCACCTTGGAGTGGTACTCCTCGTGGCGCAGGCCCCGGCGCTTGGCCTCCTCCACCACGGCGTTGGCCATGGAATGGGGGAAGTGCTCCTCCAGACAGGCAGCCAGCCGCAGCATTTCGGCTTCCTCTTTGCCGCCGAAGGACACCACCTGAGCCACCCGGGGGCAGGCGTGGGTCAGGGTGCCGGTCTTGTCGAAAACGATGGTGTCGGCGGCAGCCACCGCCTCCAGGAACTTGCCGCCCTTGACGGTGATATGGGCCCGTCCCGCCTCCCGCATGGCAGAGAGGACGGCCAGAGGCATGGCCAGTTTCAGTGCGCAGGAGAAGTCCACCATCAGCACCGACAAAGCCCGTGCCACATTCCGGGTGAGGACGAAGCTCAGCAGACTCCCTACAAAGGTATAGGGCACCAGCTTGTCCGCCAGATTGGCAGCCTTGCTCTCAGCCTCCGACTTCATCTGCTCCGACTGCTCGATCATGTGAACGATTTGGTCATAGCGGCTCTGACCAGAGGCCTGCTTCACCTCCAGCACACACTCGCCCTCCTCCACCACGGTGCCGGCATAGACCGCGCCTCCGGGGTGCTTGGGTACCGGGATGGACTCACCGGTGAGGGACGCCTGGTTGACGGTGACCTCCCCCTCCAGCACCAGGCCATCCACGGGGATGATGCCGCCGGCGCGGACGACTACCGCATCCCCCGGCTGGATCTGGGACACGGGGACCAGCACTTCGCCCTGGGCTGTGCGCAGCCAGACCCGGTCCACATTCAGCGACATACACCGGGCCAGATCCGCCACAGATTTCTTCCTTGTCCACTCCTCCAGCAGCTCGCCCACCTCCAGCAGAAACATGACCATTCCGGCGGTTCCGAAGTCCCTTCTGCAGGCAGAAATGGAAATAGACAGGGCATCCAGCAGCTCCACCTTGATGCGGCGGCGCAGCAGGCAGCGCAGTCCTCTCCGCACAAAGGGGATCATGTGCCAGAGAATGCGGGCAATCCGCAATGGAGGTGGGAGAAACAGGGTGCAGGCGGCTTTGCACACTACCTTAGTTACCAGTTTCTCCTCAAATTCCCGGTTCAGCGCCCGGGTGCTGTGGGCGGGCAGTGATGTGGTCCGCTCCGCCTCCTGCCAGGAAAACTGCCGGATGGCCTCCAGCACAGTTTGTCGATCCCCATCGTAGTACAGGATCACAGCACAGGTTCGCTCATGGACGGTGACCTGCCGGCACCAGGACTTTCCCTGAATCCATGCCTCCAGCAGATCCGCCTGAGCGAGTGTCATCTGTTTTTGCCGCAGCCGGAACCGGATGCGCCCCCGGCTTTCGTGCAATATGGTTGCGTTCATAGGTTCCTCCTTCACGAAAAGAGGGAGCCGCTGGCGGCTCCCTCTGGGTCAATCAGGCTTCTTCGCTCTCCAGATTGGCAGCGGCGGCTTCCTCCGCTTCCTTTGCAGCCCGGTCCTCGTTCAGCTCCTTGGCGGAGGCCAGAATGTCCGCGGCGTTCTCCTGCACCGTGGTCACGGTTCCCATAACTGAGTCCTTCATCCGCAGGCCGGCGGCCGTGACATGGACATAGGCCTTCTTGGCGTCCTTGCTGGACAGCAGCTTAACGCCAAAAGAGCCAAACAACGCACCACCCGCAAAGCAGGCCAGTTTCGTATAAACACTCATCGCAATACTTCCTTTCCCTTATTTCCGCTTGTAGCCGGTGACCATGACCATAATCATGCAGATCACAGCGCCCCACGCCCAAAAACGATGCTGTTTCATCGCTCTCACTCCTTCTGAATGCTTTGGAATGTCTGATTATTGTAGCAGAAAAGGTGGGTGTTTGTCGCTGTCAAAACGGACGCAGAGTTGCGGTTTCCGACATTTTTCTGTACTGGCCGGGAGTCATGCCATACTCCCGCTTGAACGCTGCGTTGAACTGGCTCATACCCTCATACCCCACAGACTGCGCAATTTGCTGAATGGACATTCGGGTGGTGCAGATCAGCTCTTGTGCCCGTCGGAGGCGCAGTTGGATCAAATATGTGTGGATCGGCATGCCATAGGCGCGGCGAAACCCTTCTTTCAAGAAGGTGGGGGAAACGGAAAACTGTTTGCAGAGGAACGCAATGGTGAGCTTATCAGACAGATGCGTCTGGATGTATGCCTTGACTTCCAACAGACTGTGGGATACAGGACAGCCTGAGCCGGAGAGAGATTCATCCGATTCAGATACCTCGGTGCAGAGCAGATACAGCAGTTCCACCGACTTGAAAACACAGTAGCGTTCCTGCTCCTGCTCTGACAGACGACGAACGGTTTCAAAAAAAGCCTGCGTCCAAGGTGTGCCGTGCAGGGCCGTGCAGCCGTTTCTTGCTGTCATCTTTTTCTTGACGATCCTGGTGTCCAGCTTCATCCCCAAAGTGGAGCAGACCGTCACAAGGCTTTCCTTTGCGGCTTTGGCGTCTACGGCAATCAAAACACCGCTCAGGTTTCCGCTGTACCGACACGAGCGGAGAGCGGAGCTGTCGGAGAGCAGGAAAATCCCCGGCGCCTCCACCGTGCAGGAGGTACCTTGTAACGTTCGGACAGTAAGGCGGCCGGTCAGGCAGAACAGCACCTCAAACTGGAGCGGTGCGCCGCACACCGGGACAGACCGCAGAGGTTCCTGCTCCGGCTCCGGCAGGGAAAACCGGCAGATCTGCACCCCTGGCATACTGCTGCTCCAACGGCCTGTGGCGGAGCCCTGGCTCGATAAATATTCTTTCAGCATGATTTCTCACGACCTGTTTCTCTGGGTTCGGAAATGGTTTTGCCTATGCTGACTGGGGATACAGGCAGAAGGCAGGAGACGAGCGCCTCCTGCCTTCTGCGGTGTTTTTGTCAGGCCAGCGACGCACCCAGTTCGCGGCAAGCCGCCAGAGCGTCATCGTCCGGAGTCTCGTTGCAGATCACGCTGTCACAGGCCAGATTGGCGCCGTCGTCGTTGCAGCGGGACTCCCAGCTGCGCATCCATTCGCCATCGCCCCAGCCGTAGGAGCCGAACAGGGCGATATTCTTCCCGCTCAGCCTGCCCTCACAGGCGGTGAACATGGGCTCGAACTCGCTCTCCTCCAGCTGCTCCGACCCCATGGAGGGGCAGCCGAAAGCGATGGCGGAATACTCGCTGACCTGCTCCGGGGAGAACTCTGCGGCGGTGATCACAGATACCTCGGCACCCTTGCCCTTGGCTCCTTCGGCCACCGCCATGGCCATGGCCTCGGTGTTTCCCGTGCCGCTCCAATACACAACTGCAACTTTACTCATAAGACTTTAGCGACCTTTCTTTCTGGATTTGTTATGGTAGAAACATCAACCAGCCACGGTGAGCTGCTCGATGGATTTCCCTTGCTGCCACTGCCGGGAGTAGATTTTGCTGCACATCTCGTATTTCTCAAAGAGGTTTCTGGCGGCCTGCTCGTCGCCGTAGACCTTCCAGCAGCCCACGCATTTGTGATTGCACGCCCGGTTGCAAATAAAGCCCAGCACATCCTCAGGGGGATAGCTCAAAAACAGGCCGATCTCATGGGGGAATTCCCCTTCGCTCCGGAGCCGGTGGATCAGGTGAACCACGCAGCCATTGGGGTTTTCCGGCACATAGCCGTATTTGAGAAGCAAGGCTCTGGCGCGGTAATCGGTCAGATCGCTCTCCAATGCATTGGGCCGGTAGGCGTAGATCAAAGCGCGGCCTTTGCCAACCCGAAGCGGAAGGACGCGGATGCCCTTGGGCACCAGTTTCTTGTTCAGCCGACACAAGTCTTTCGTCAGATCCTTCCGGCTGGGGCAGGCACAGGAAAAAAGATTTCCCGTCTTGATTCCCGCCAGGGTGGGAGAGCAGTGACGAATCAGCAGATCCTCTGACATAACACGCCTCCTGTATAGAGAGTCACTCCCAAAGTAGATGGTTAGCAACAGCTAACTTATATTCAAAAAATATTCGGGATTTCTCCCGGAGGTTAGCGATAGCTAACCTATGTTCTGATTCTAATATATCACATCGTGTTTGTCAATAGGAAAGTTCATGGATGCATGAAATGATTAGCGGGGGCCATCCAAACGGAAGGCCCCCGCATCTTTTCTATTTCTCATGGGTACTGCAGCAGCAGTGATGCTGGTCTGCCTTTTTGGAACTGCAAGAGCATCCATCCGGGCAGCCGATACACTTCTTGCCGCTCTTTTTTGCCTTATAGACATAGAACGCGGCGGCTGCGATAATTACCACAAGAATGCCAATTACGATATAGTCGATCATCAGGCTCTCGCTCCATTCAGCGCATACTCCTGCTTCAGATCCTTATCCGCCTTCAGGCACAGCCACACCAGAACTGCGGCGAACACAATTACAGCGATAAGACCGGGGACAAAGCCGGCGCCAATGGAACCGGTGGTGATCAGGGTGCCGATCTGGTAGACCAGGAAGCCCACTGTATAGCCAGTACCCAGCTGGAGGCCGATGCCGCCCCACAGCCACTTGGCGCTCTTGATCTCAGAGTGCATGGCACCGATGGCGGCGAAGCAGGGAGGTGTGTACAGGTTGAACATTAAGTAGGCCAAAGCCGCCACCTTGGTGATGGCGATGACGCCCGCCACCTCGGCGCCAGCGCCCTCCATCATCTCCAGGGCATCGGTGTCGATGAAGTTCTCAAGGCCCGCAAAGCAGACGGCCAGCGTGCCCACCACATTTTCCTTAGCAATGAAACCGGTGACGGCAGCGGCTGCCAGCTGCCAACTGAGAACGCCCACAATGGGCACCAGCAGATAGGCAAAGGGATGGGCGATGGAGGCCAGGATGGAGCTGTCGGCGGTCTCCGCCACCTGGAAGCTCCAGTTGAAGGTCTGCATGATCTGCACGGCGGTGTTGCACAGCAGAATAATGGTGGCGGCCTTCACGATGTAGGCCCAGCCACGGGCACACATGGCCTTGAAGGCGAACCAGAGAGAAGGTACCTTATACTCCGGCAGCTCGATGATAAAGAAGGACTTGCGGTTCTTGTAGCCGGCGATCTTGTTGACCAGCAGGGCGCCCAGGAAAATAAGCACGATGCCGGTGAAGTACATGAGGAAGCTTACCCAGCCGGCATCGTCAAAGAAAGCACCGGCAAACAGGGCGATGACGGGGATCTTGGCGCCGCAGGGCATGAAGGGGGTCAGCATGGCGGTGGCCCGGCGCTCCCGCTCGTTGCGGATGGTGCGGCTGGCCATGACGCCGGGGATGGCACAGCCGGTGCCGATGACGAAGGGGATGACGGACTTACCGGACAGGCCAACCTTTTTGAAGATGGGGTCCAGCACTACGGACACGCGGGACATATAGCCGCAGTCCTCCAGCAGGGCGATGAGGAAATACATGATCATCACCAGGGGCAGGAAACCAACCACGGCGCCCACGCCGCCGATGATGCCGTCGGCCAGCAGCGCGGTCAGCAGAGGATTGGCGTCAGCCAGCAGCACCTCGCCGACGTAGCCCTGGAAGGTCTCGATCCAGCCCACCAGATAATCGGCAACGGGTGTGCCCACCCACACCTGAGAGATCTGAAACACCAGGAACATGACCACGGCAAAGATGGGAATGCCCAGGAACTTGTTGGTCAGCACGGCGTCAATGGCGTCCCCCGTGCCCTTGTCCTTGGTGAGGACCTTCCGCTTCTCCACCTGGGAGACCAGGGAATTGACAAACGCGAAACGCTTACGGTCGGCTTCCTCCACAACCTTCTTGTCAGTCAGATCAATGTCGCCCTGGACATAAGGAGCTCTTTGGATTTTACCGCTTTGTGCAACCGCGGCGTCCACTACGGCCTTCAGCCCTTCCGCAGCGGTGGAGACGGTCTCCACCACGGGACAGCCCAGTTTGGCGGAGAGAGACGCTACATCAATGACGGTCTGCTTTTTTGCATTGATATCGCTCTTGTTCAGGGCGACCACCACGGGGATGCCCAGTTCCAGCAGCTGGGTCGTGAAGAACAGGCTGCGGCTCAGGTTGGTGGCATCCACAATGTTGATGATGGCATCAGGATGTTCGTGCTTTACATAGGAACTGGTGATGCTTTCCTCCGATGTGAACGGGGACATGGAGTAGGCGCCGGGCAGATCCACGGCAATCAGATCCTCCGTCCCGCTGCAGTAGGCTTTCTTAATGGGGTGCTCCTTCTTTTCAACCGTCACGCCGGCCCAGTTGCCCACCTTCTCATTTCGCCCGGTGAGGGCGTTGTACATGGTGGTTTTGCCGGAGTTCGGGTTGCCAGTCAAGGCAATACGCATGACATTTCCTCCTTTTCTATGTGTGCGATGTACTTTATTCACAACTCAGCGGTTGCCCTACGCTAACCGTTGGGCAGAATAAACATGAATGAATACCTTAGATCTGGGGCTCTGGGGCGTCATAAGTGCTCCAGATCTTATATCTCGATGGCCGAGGCCAGTTGGTTGTCGATATTGTAGCGGCCATCCTTGATGGAAACCACGCAGCCGCCCTTGAGGTGGGATACCACGGTCACCGGCTCTCCCACATAGCAACCTAAAGAAAAAAGGAACGCATTCAGCTCCTCATCGTCCGTATTGATTTGCTTGACGATATATTCCTGACCGTCCAGAGCATCCAACAATGTCATATCCATCACCTTTTCACAGTTGATTTAATCATTTTTCCACAGTCTGGTTAGCGATAGGAAACCAGACCGCGAAAAAATTAGGTTAGCAACATCTAACCCTCTGCTATAATATACCATGCCTAATCAATTGTCAAGCGGGAACCTATATTCAGCAAAGAAATCTCCGTTTCCGATAAACAGGCTGGTTCATTTTTCCGGACTGTGCTATAATAATCAAAATGCTTTATCCAATGGAGGTCTTATATGGCAATCCATGAATCTGGTCAGATGTATTTGGAGACCATTTATATTTTAAGGCAAACAAAATCCTTCGTGCGGGCTATTGATGTAGGAGAACAAATGGGCTATACCAAGCCCAGCGTCAGCCGTGCTCTGTCCATTCTAAAAAAAGACGGTTATGTGGAGGTGGACGGAGAAGGCGCAATCACTCTGACATCAAAAGGCCTCGCCATTGCTGAGACCATGTACACCCGGCACACAGTACTGACAGAAATGCTCAAGGGTCTTGGCGTGGATGAAAAAACAGCCGCAGAGGATGCCTGCAGGATCGAGCATGTGATCAGCGAAAAATCCTTTGCGGCGGTGCAGGCGCACTTGGAGCAGGTAACGAAAATGCGGGAAGATGCGCACGGGCAATGAGCCTGTGCAAATTTGGCGGACTTTGCTATCGAGCGGCAACGCGATAAGTGAATACCTGCCATTTGGCACGGAATATCAAATGCGGTGGAGCCTGGATATGGCCTCCACCGCATTTTATGTGATCTGCGCTTTTAAATCAGGAGCGACCTGCTGTGTAAGTTCACCGCCAAGCGCATCTGCTCCATAGCTCCAAACGCTTACGGCAGCTCATCCTTATGTGTTTGCTGGCTTTTCAAAACTTTTCGGGCAGTTTTTTTGATGTTATGGCACACGCCAAGAATAGCGATGCAAAACAGCAAGGCTGCTAATCCATATCCAAACGACTGCATTGCCGCGTTCATGTTCACACCTCTTTTCTGACCGCTGCCGCCAAGGAACTCAACCAAACAATCCTCTTTTTTTGTACGGCTCCTGCTGGATCGCTCCGACCTCATATCCCGTGCCGCGAATGGTGTTCATAAGAGCCTCCGTGTCCAGCTCTGTTTCAGAGAGGATCACGGTCTGGTTTTTGCTGCGGGAAGAATTTACCTTTTTGACCGGGCAGGCTTTGCGTACGGCGTCATTGACATGGGCCTCGCACATCCCGCACATCATTCCGTTGACTTCCACTGTGTACTACCACATGATTTCTCATTCCTCCTTGGCTTTTGTATGATCAAGCTGCACAGATTGGACGGTGGTCTGCCGTGCCGCAGTCCGTTCATCCGGGATCTTCCTGGCCATCAGACAGCACAGCGGCGCCAACGAACTTCCGAGAAGTGGATGGCGAACGATGGAATAGCCGCGCTCGGACAGGTATGCCATCAGCTCCCCGGCAGTCCAAACGTGGTACACCCGAAAGCCTGACAGCCCCATGAACCAGAGCCGGAGTCTGGCGCTTCGGCTTTTGCCCCAGACAAAGGTGGGGGCGAACAGCCATCCCCCCGGCTTCAGAACCCGCCAGGCTTCCGCCAGAGCCTTTTCCGGGTGAGGCATGACATGGAGGGCGTTGGAGATCACCACCGCATCGAAGCTCTCCGGGCCGTAGGGCAGCTTGGTGGCGTCCTGGACGGAAAAGTGGAGCCGGGACGAATAAACCTGCTTTTTGGCTTGACGGATCATTTCAGCTGAAAAGTCGGTTGCCTCCCAGCTCCGGACACATGGAGACAGCGGCACGGACAGCTGGCCTGTTCCGCAGGCCAACTCCAGTACGTCCATGTCCCGTTTCAGAAAAGGACGCATTGCTTTGCAGATCTGCTGATAGGTTGTCTGAGAGCGGCGTATGAAACCGGAGTAATGCCGTGAAAACCGCTCCCAAAACTGCTTGTTGTCATCCATACAATATGGTCACCTCAATGATGGTTAGTACCAGCTAACCACATCATACTCTTTGTCGCATGAAATTGCAAGATGCCGCCATATTGGTTTTGCATGTTCTCTGGGATCAATCAAGGGAAGAAGCTGGAACGAAGAATGACCGGGACACGTATCCCGGTCATTCTTTTCTTTCGCGCCTCTGCCTTTACCGGCACCAACCGATGGGATTGGAGCGGGCGGTGATGAAGCGGCGATAAATGCCCTCCTCCTCCAAAAGTATCACCGCCTGATCTCCACAGTGCTGGAGCAAGCGGTGAAAGAGGGGCTTGTCCCCTTCAATGTGGCGGCACGGGCCACGCTGCCAAAGGCAGAACACAAGGACGTGAACTACTTCCAGCCGGAACAGGTGGCGGCTATCCGGGAGGCCCTGGAGCAAGAGCCAATGAAATGGAAAACCCTTGTCCACCTGCTTCTGATTACAGGGGCACGATGTGGAGAAGTGCTGGGCCTGAAATGGGCCAAGGTGGACTTTGAGGGCAACCGTATTTTTATCTGCAACAACATTCTTTACCGGGCAGACGTGGGCATCTATGAGAGCAGCCCTAAAACGGAACGCTCCCGGCGGTATGTGGCCCTGCCCACGGAAACCATGCAGCTTCTCCGGCGTTACCGGGCGTGGCAAGCTGAGGAACGGCTCAGGCTGGGGGAGTACTACCAAAACCAGGGCTTTGTCTTTGCCCAGGACAACGGCAACCCCATGCACCCGGACAGCGTGACAAATTGGCTCAAGAAGTTCAGCCGCCGCCACGATCTCCCGCACATCAACCCCCATGCGTTCCGGCATACAATGGCCTCTATGCTGTACTTCAATGGGGTGGACAGTGTGAGCATTTCCAAACGGCTGGGACACGCCCAGGTGTCCACCACGGCCAACATCTACGCCCATGTGCTGGAGGGGGCAGACCAGCGCAACGCCGACATCCTCTCAGAGATTTTCTTGAAGAAGGCTTGAATTTTCAGAGCGAGTTGAATTAAAGTTGAATTTTCAATCAGAGGTAATTTTGAAATATAACGAAAAAATGCGTTATTTCCTCCGAAAAAGAGAAAATAACGCACTTTCGATGAAGTATCGCAACAGTATAGATGCACGGCTATCAGGTCTGCACCTAAAACCAAATCGAAGCCCAGCGCAGCGGGTTCGATTTGGAAAGGAGGAGCAGCAAAATGAGCGCACTCTGACTTTTGAAAAAAGTCGGAGCAAGCGATATGACGCTTGCTCCGACGTGGTGACCCAGCGGGGACTCGAACCCCGGACCTTCGCCTTAAAAGGGCGTTGCTCTACCAACTGAGCTACTAGGTCATATGAAGTTATTCCGCAAAGTCCCCCCGGGCGAGCCAGGGGGACAATGGTCTGGCTGGGATGGTTGGACTCGAACCAACGAATGCGGGAGTCAAAGTCCCGTGCCTTACCACTTGGCTACACCCCAATGAAGAGGATGGAAGCAAGGGCCGGAGCGGACGCTCCGGCCCTTAGCCACAGTATGGGGTGGGTAATGGGGCTCGAACCCACGACACCCGGAACCACAATCCGGTGCTCTGCCAACTGAGCTATACCCACCATATTGACTTATGTTGCGCTTGGGACGGGGAGAGGCCCTCAAATGGGCTGGCACGCCTGAAGTTTGGCCGATCAGCGGACTTGCCGGTGGCAAGTTCGCCGGCCAAAGTCCCTTCCGCAGAAAGGGAGCCGAAGGCGAACCTTGATGCGCAACAGGAGTGCCTTCTGCCAGCAATGCAGGAATCTCATTCAGAGGCAAAACTCTAAATGATTGGCACGCCTGAAGGGACTCGAACCCCTGACCCACTGCTTAGAAGGCAGTTGCTCTATCCACCTGAGCTACAGGCGCGTATGGAGCGGGTGATGGGAATCGAACCCACGCGACCAGCTTGGAAGGCTGGGATTCTACCATTGAACTACACCCGCAGGTTAAGGGTGACGCCCCAAACATCAGCCTGTGTATAATAGCACAGAATGTCTGGGGTGTCAAGCCCTTTTTTCAAAAAATCAATTAGAGAGGTGCGTCGCAGAAAGCACAGCAGTCCACGCCGCCGTTCTTCTTCACCAGCGGGGGCAAATAGAGCTCCGTCTGGGTGATGCACCGGGGGTTGTGGCACACGGGTTTGGTGCCAATCTCCACCGGGGCAGGAGTCTTCCGGGGCTGGTTGGCCAGATCAGACAGCAGAGCCATGCGGGCAAACATGCCAAACCGGGCCTGCTGGAAATACACGGCTCTGGGGTCGTCGTCCACGTCCACGGTGATCTCGTCCACTCGGGGCAGGGGATGCATGATGAGCAGGTTCTCCCGGGCTCGCTCCAGCTTGGACCGGGTGAGCACGTAAATGCCCTTGTTGCGCTCATACTCCAGGGGGTCCACAAACCGCTCCTTCTGCACCCGGGTCATGTACAGCACGTCCAGCTGGGGAATGACGGCCTCCAGGCCGGTGACCTCCACGAAGGGCATGTTGCGCTCCTGCATGAACTGGCGCAGGTACTGGGGGATGGCCAGGTCCCGGGGCGCGATGAGATAGAAGCGGATGTCCTTGAACTTGGACAGAGCCTTGATGAGAGAGTGGACGGTACGTCCGTTTTTCAAATCGCCGCACAGACCGATGGACAGCCCGTCCACACTGCCCCGCAGGCGGGTGATGGTGGTCAGGTCGGCGGTGGTCTGGGTGGGGTGCATGTGGCCGCCGTCACCGGCGTTGATCACCGGCACATCGGCGTAGAGAGAGGCGGCCTTGGCAGCGCCCTCCCAGGGGGTGCGCATGACGATGACATCCGCATAGTTGGATACCATCTTAATGGTGTCCTTCAACGTCTCGCCTTTTGCTACCGAGGAGGAGTTGGGGTCGGCAAAGCCGAACACCGACCCGCCCAGGCGCATCATGGCGGTTTGGAAGGAGAAGTTGGTGCGGGTGGAGGGCTCATAGAACAGGTTGGCCGACACCTTACCGTGGCATACATCTAAATACTGTTCTGGGTTGTTGATGATTTTGTCGGCTCTCTGATAGATCTCGTCCCATTCCTGTCTACTCAAATCCCCGAAGTCAATCAAATGACGCATATCGGTCCCTCCTTGCAAAGTTCGATACATTGTATCACAATCCCACCGGGCAAACAACAGGTAACTGGTGGTAAATCACAGGCCGCAGAGAAAAAATCTTATACACTTCATGAGAATCCCACCTTTGGGACAGACTATGCAGACGGGGAGGATGAGATATGAGCACATGGATCTGGTATCTTTTGGTTTACAGCTTCTTGGGCTACCTGCTGGAGGTGGCCTACGCCAAGATCGTCCACGGCCGGGGCAGTGGACGCAAGTGCCTGCTGCTGCTGCCCTTATGCCCGGTGTATGGGGTGGGGGCCGTGGCCATTGTGGCCCTCAGCGGTCCCAATCCTCAGCCCCTGTGGCTGATGGGGGTAGGCTTCGGGGCGGCCACGGTGGTGGAGCTGCTGTTTGGACTCTATTATAAATATGTGTTGGGGGTGGCTTTTTGGAATTACTCCCAAATCCGTTGGAATGTGTGCGGATTGGTTTGTTTACCCTTTTCTTTGGCCTGGTCTGGCCTGGCTCTGGCACTGGTTTACACAGTGCACCCAATTGTAAAGATTTGCGTTTCCGCCCTGCCAACCGCCTTTACCGTGCCCGCCTGGATTGTGCTGGGGGCGGACTGCCTCATTAGTAGTATTGCACTAAAACGGGAGAAAAACACAGCGGTATTACAATGGTATCGCTAAGAATAGGTAGAAAAGGGCCGCTTTACACAGACTTTACAAAGCCCTGGACGCACTCTTTACAATTCTTTTGTAAACTCAAAGCTGTTCCCAAGAGAGACCATGAAACACAACGAATATGAAATGGAGAGACAACAAATGAAGAAGTTTATCGCTATGCTGATGGCTGGTGCCATGGCGTTCAGCCTGGCTGCCTGCGGCAACCAGTCCGCTGAGAACACCCAGAGCGGTTCCGACAAGACCGACGGCTCTGAGCTGTCCGGCACCGTGATGTGCCTGGGTTCCACCTCTATGTCCAAGGTCATGGGCTACCTGTCTGAGCAGTTCAGCACCGACAACTCCGGTGTCACCGTGTCCGTGGAGGGCGGCGGTTCCTCCGCTGGTGTGGAGGCTGCTGCCAACGGCACCGCTGATCTGGGCCTGGCCTCCCGCGCTCTGAAGGACGAGGAGAAGGAGCAGGGTCTGGTGGAGAACATCGTTGCTCTGGACGGCATTGCCATCATCGTCAACGCCGACAACGCCGTGGCCGACCTGTCCGTGGAGCAGATCGCCAAGATCTTCACCGGTGAGATCACCGACTGGTCTGAGGTGGGCGGCGAGGCTGGTGACATCGCTGTGATCGGCCGTGAGGCTGGTTCCGGCACCCGTGACGGCTTCGAGTCCATCACCGAGACCGAGGATAGCTGCAAGCTGGACCAGGAGCTGACCTCCACCGGCGCTGTCATCGAGGCCGTGCGCGGCAACGCCGCTGCCATCGGCTACGCCTCTCTGTCTGAGGTGGAGGGCCAGGACGGCGTGTCCGCCATCACCGTGGACGGTGTGGAGTGCAGCGAGTCCACCATTCTGGACGGTACTTACAAGATTCAGCGTCCCTTCGTCATCGTGACCAAGGAGGGCGCCGAGATGTCCGCTCAGACTAAGGCCTTCTTTGATTGGGCTATGTCCACCGACGCCGCTGACCTCATCCGTCAGGCTGGCGCTGTGCCTACCGCCAAGTAAGAAACAAGGCTACGGGACCAGCCCCCATCCCCCACACGGGATGGGGGCCGTTCCCCTGTGTAAAGGAGAATGAAAAACTTGGATAACGAGAACGTGATAACCCAAACCCCTAAGGAGGCGGTCCCCATGGCGCAAGAGAAACAAAACGACCAGGCCAAGGCCCAGAAGGCCCGGCGGCTGCGGGACAGCGTAGAGTGGCTGGTGAAGAACATCTTCTTCCTGTGCGGCATTGTGGCAGTGGCCAGCGTGCTGTTCATCAGCATCTACCTGGTGATCTCCGGTCTGCCTGCTATGCTGGAAATTGGCGTGACCGATTTCCTGTTTGGAGATACCTGGGACGGCAAAAACGGAGTGTACGGCATCCTGCCCTTCATCCTCACCTCCTTTGCCGGTACCGGCGGCGCCATTCTCATTGGCGTGCCTGTGGGTGTGCTCACCGCCATGTTCCTGGCCAAGGTGGCCAACCACCGCCTGGCGGTTGTGATTCGCTCCGCCGTGTCCCTGCTGGCTGGCATCCCCTCGGTGGTGTACGGCCTGGTGGGTATGGTGGTGCTGGTGCCCGCCATTCAGAAGGCCTTCCACCTGTCCTCCGGCGCCAACCTGCTGGCGGCCATCGTGGTACTTACCGTCATGATTCTGCCCTCCATCATCAACGTGGCTGAGACCGCGCTGCGGGCTGTGCCCAAGGAGTATGAGGAGGCCTCCCTGGCTCTGGGCGCCACCCACACCGAGACCATCTTCCGGGTCTCTCTCCCCGCCGCCCGTTCCGGTGTGGCCACCGCCATCGTGTTGGGCGTGGGCCGTGCCATCGGCGAGGCCATGGCCATCATCATGGTCTCCGGCAACGTGCCCAACATGCCCGGCAGCCTGTTTACCCCCGTGCGCTTCCTCACCACCGCCATCGCCTCCGAGATGAACTACGCCACCGTGGGCTCTCTGTGGCGGGAATCCCTCTTCTCCATTGCTCTGGTCCTCTTCCTCTTCATCATGCTCATTAACGTGGCACTCAACCTGTTTGTCAAAAATAAAAAGGAGGGTTAACTCGTGGAACATCTGTCTTTGCGTCGCCGCATCTATGACCGCGGCCTGCGGGGCCTGCTCTACCTGTGCGCCGCCCTCACCATCGCCCTGCTGGTGTTTATGATCGGCTACGTCTTCTACCGTGGCCTGGGCGGCATCACCTGGGAGTTCCTCACCACCCAGCGCAGCCTCATCCGTGGCACCGACGGCATTCTGCCCAACATCCTCAACACCCTGTACATCATCCTTCTGTCCATGGTCATCGTGCTCCCCCTGGGTGTGGGAGCGGCTATCTACCTCACCGAGTACGCCACCAACCACAAGCTGGTGTCCATCATCGAGTTTGCCACCGAGACCCTCACCGGCATCCCCTCCATCATCTTCGGTCTGGTGGGTATGCTCTTCTTCCAGCAGGTTCTGGGCTTTAAGTACGGCATCCTGGGTGGCGGCCTCACCCTGGTCATCATGATTCTGCCCACCATCGTGCGTACCACCCAGGAGTCTTTGAAGACCGTGCCCCAGTCCTACCGGGAGGGCGCTCTGGGCCTGGGCGCCGGCAAGTGGCGCATGGTGCGCACCGTGGTGCTGCCCAACGCCGTGGACGGCATCGTCACCGGCTGCATCCTGGCCGTTGGCCGTATCGTGGGCGAATCCGCCGCCCTGCTCTTCACCGCCGGTATGGGCAGCGTGGTCAACAACTTCTTTGACGCCCTCACCACTTCCTCCGGCACCCTCAGCGTGGCCCTGTACGTGTACGTCAACGAAAACGGTGACGTGCAGAGCGCCCTGGCCGTGGCCGCTGTGCTGATGGTGATCACCCTGGTCATCAACCTCCTGGCCTCTGTGGCCGGCAGCCGTCTGAAGAACAAGTAAAGGAGAACTGCTCCCATGAACGCCATTTTAAAAACGGAGAATTTGAATCTGTGGTATGGCCAGAACCATGCCCTGAAGGATATCAATCTGGAGATGCCCCAAAACCAGGTCACCGCCCTCATCGGGCCTTCTGGCTGCGGCAAGTCCACCTTCCTCAAGACCCTGGACCGGATGAACGACCTGGTGCCCACGGTGAAGATCGAGGGCAAGGTGCTCTACCGGGACCAGAACATCTTTGACCCCCAGGTGGATGTGACTTGGCTGCGCCGTCACGTGGGCATGGTGTTCCAGAAGCCCAACCCCTTCCCCATGTCCATCTATGACAACATCGCCTACGGCCCCCGTACCCACGGCATCCGCAACAAAAAGCAACTGGATGAGATCGTGGAGAAGTCTCTGCGGGGCGCTGCCATCTGGGACGAGGTGAAGGACCGTTTGAAGAAGTCCGCCCTGTCCCTGTCCGGCGGCCAGCAGCAGCGTATCTGCATCGCCCGAGCCCTGGCCGTGGAGCCCGACGTGCTGCTCATGGACGAGGCCACTTCCGCTCTGGACCCCATCTCCACTTCCAAGATCGAAGATCTGATTGCAGAATTGAAAAAATCGTATACAATAGTAATCGTGACCCATAACATGCAGCAGGCCACCCGTGTGTCCGACCGCTGCGCCTTCTTCCTCCATGGCGAGTTGGTGGAGGCCGACGACACCGAGAAGCTGTTCTCCGTGCCAAAGGACAAGCGCACCGAGGACTACATCACCGGACGATTCGGCTAAGGAGGGACGCTGCATGAGAAAGACATTTGATGCCGAGCTGGTGGAGCTCAGCCACGAGCTCACCGCCATGGGTACCACTACCCAGGACGCCATCGACCTGGTTACCGCCTCCCTGACCCAGGGCAAGGCGGAGGGAGCCAAGGCCACCATCGCGATGCGCAACACCATGGACCAGATGGAGCGGGACATTGAGAACCGCTGCATGTCCCTGCTCATGCGCCAGCAGCCGGTGGCCCGGGACCTGCGCACCATTTCCGCTGCCATGAAGATGGTCACCGACCTGCAGCGCATTGGAGACCAGGCCGCCAACATCGCCGAGATCTCCCTGCTCATTGCCGAGAGCGGCGACAAGCCCGACGTGCCCGAGGAGATCGTGGCCATGAGCCGCCAGGCGGGGCTGATGGTGCGCCAGGCCATTGCCGCCTACGTGGACCGGGACGAGAACACCGCCCGGGCGGTCATCAACCTGGACGACGTGGTGGACGACCTGTTTGTCCAGCTCAAGAAGATTCTGGTGGAGCGCATTGCCTCCCGGGCCGACCACTCCGACCGCTCGGTGGACCTGATTATCATCGGCAAGTACTTGGAGCGAGTGGCCGATCACGCCGTGAACATTGCCAACTGGGCCATTTTCTGTGTCACCGGAGAAATTCAGTAAGAAAAAAGGAGAGAGGCACCATGACCCTTCGTATTGCGGTGGTGGAGGACGACGAGTCCATCCGCACCATGTTAGAGTATTATTTCAAATCCATGGGTCATGAGGTGTTGGCCTTTGAAAGCGGGGAGGACTTCTTTGATGCCGCCCCCGTGGCAGACTTGGCGCTGCTGGACGTGATGCTCCCCGGCATGGACGGGTTGGACATTGTCCGCCGTCTGAGAGGGGAGGAGGCCACGGCCAAGATGCCCATCATCATGCTCACCGCCCGTCAGACCGAGATGGACAAGGTCACTGCCCTGGACCTGGGGGCGGACGACTACATCTCCAAGCCCTTCGGGGTCATGGAGCTGCAAGCCCGGGTCAATGCCGTCATGCGCCGGGTGGGCGATCGGGACCCCATGCTTCGCTACCGGGACCTGGTCATCGACCCCGCCGGGCGCACCGTCACCCGGGGCGGGGAGGACATCGCCCTGACCTACAAGGAGTTCGAACTGCTGTGCCTGCTGGTGCGCCGCCGGGGCACCGTCCTCACCCGGGACGAGATTCTGGCCGCCGTGTGGAACTACGACTTCACCGGCGAGACCCGCACCGTGGACATGCACATCAAAGCCCTGCGCCAGAAGCTGGGGGAGGGCTATATCACCACGGTGCGCTCCGTGGGCTATAAGATGGGGTGAGAACCGATGAAGAAGAAACTGACCATATCCATTTTCCTCATTGCCGCTCTGTCGGTGCTGCTCTCTGGGGTGGTGGGTATCTGGACCTTCCACCAGCGGGAGATGGACACTGCCCGAGAAAACCTCACCGAGCTGCTGGCCCTCATGGACGCCCAGAACTACGAGACCTGGACGGAGGAGCTGCTGGAGCAGTTCACCAAGGCGGCCCCGGAAAAGCGACTGACTATTATTTCCCCGGACGGCACCGTGCTGGGCGATACGGACAAGGAGTCCCGGGAGAACCACGCCACCCGTCCTGAGGTGGTGGAGGCCAAGGAAAACGGGGTGGGAGAGGACGTGCGCCGCTCCGCCACCACCGGCATCTACACCATTTACGTGGCCCGGGTGTTTACCGACGGCTACATCGGACGGGCGGCCATGTCCCTGTCCACCGTGGACACCCTGGTGGCCCAGACCGCTGTGGGCCTTGTGGCGGCTGCGGTGCTGTCTCTGGCGCTGGCTCTGCTGCTGGCCCGCCGTCTGGCGGCCTCCACCGCCAAGCCGGTGGAGGAGGCCGAGGTGGCCGTGCGCCAGGTGGACGAGACCTTGCAATCGGCACGCAGTGAGTTCACCGCCAACGTCACCCACGAGCTGAAAACTCCCCTCACTTCCATCAAGGGCTTTACCGACATGCTCTCCTCCGGGATGGTCACCAAGCCGGAGGACCAACAGCGGTTTTTGACCATGATTTCGGTGGAGGTGGACCGGCTGTCCAATCTGGTGGACGACATTCTCACCGTCTCCGAGCTGGAGACCGTGGCGGGAGCCACCGGCACCGAGCGGGCCCCGCTGAAGAGCATTGCCCAGGAGGTGCAGACCATTCTCCAGCCCCAGGCGGACAAGGCCGGGGTGAAGCTCAACGTCACCGGAGGCGAGGTGGTGGCCTGCATTGCCCCCGACCGCTTCAAGGAAGTGGCCATCAACCTGGTGGAGAACGCCATCAAGTACAACCGCAAGGGGGGACGGGTCACCGTCACCGTGGGTGTGGCAGAAGGTATGGCCCGCTTTGTGGTGGCGGACACCGGCATCGGCATCCCAGAAGAGAGCCAGAGCCGTGTCTTTGAGCGGTTCTACCGGGTGGATAAGGGCCGCAGCCGCGCCGCTGGCGGCACGGGACTGGGCCTGGCCATTGTTAAGCACATCGTGGCCCTGTACCAGGGCCAGATCAAGCTGGCCAGCGTGGTGGGCTCTGGCACCACTGTGTCGGTGACCCTGCCTCTGGCTAAGAACTGAATACGTACAAAATAAGGGCTGTCCACGGGGGACAGCCCTTATTTTGAGTAAATCTTCATTTAATATCCATGAGGTGGAGGAATGAACGCTCTAACCGCCCATGGTTCCGGCTTGCCAGCCTGGTGGTGACGCTTCCCGCTGGGGGTTCCTTTTGCTCGGTCAAAAGGAACCAAAACCCGCTTAGGGCGTTCCCCCCTAAGGACCTCCCTGGGGTACGAGGCTGGACCTGCGTCAAGTCTCGATTCGGCCCGTCACCCTTGCTGTGGCTTCTGTTACTGCCATCACACCAAGTTCCCCTGGGCAACTGGCCCTATGGCTGGGTGATTTCCCTATCCGGGCCTACCCTGGAGAAGCGGCGTTCCCACCGCCGGGAGCCAGGCTATCCGCAACTGGGAACAGTTGCACACCATGGTAAGGCCCTGAAGGTAGAAGTTTATTTGCCATAGAAGTTGAAACTTACAATAGAATTGCCATGCCATCTATGTGGCCCCACCAGTCCAAGGGTCGAAAAGAGGAAGGTGCACGCTGCAACCAGTACCGGCGAGGTGGATTCCACAAGGCGGGGGAAGGCCCCGCCTTTGGCGGCCTTTGGTGACTTTCTGGCGGCAGAAAGTCACCCCAGCGGAGCGTCCCCACCGGGGGCGCAGGTTTCCGTCTGAGAAATCGGAGGAGTACAATCCTTCTGTATACAAGAAATCGGTTACAAATTCTCGTTTTTCAGCGCCTCCACCAGCTGCTGCTTGCCAACCTTTCGGGCGGCGTAGGCCATGGTGGCAAACACCACCAGGAACACGCTCAGACAGGCGATGCCCAGGGGAATCCAGGGCACTTGGAAGGGGAGGGGATAGCCTTGGGCGATGGCGTCAAAGATGAGGTAGCTGAGGAAGATGGACACGGGAATGCCCAGAATCAAGGCCCGGGTGCCGTAGAGGATGCACTCAAAGCCCAGCATCCGCCGCATCTCCCGCGCCGTCATGCCCACCGACTGGAGCATGGCAAAGTCCCGGGTGCGCAGCATCACGTTGGTGGAAATGGTGTTGAACACATTGGTCATGGCCACCAGGGAGATGAGGGCGATGAACCCATAGGAGAACACATTGATGATGGTGATGAGGTTCCGGTTGGACTCGTCATATTCGGCGTTGTTAAACAGGTTGCCGGGACGCAGTTGCTGCTTGCCCAGCAAGTCCTTGATATCCTGCTCAGCCTGTTGGTGGTCCGAGGCCATTATATAGAAGTAATAGCTTCCCCGGGAGAGGTCTACGGGGAACTCCTCCAGCTGGGACATGGGATAGAGCACCGTCACAAGTCCCCCGTTGGAGAGAAAATAGGGCCATTCTTTCTCCACCAAGGTCACCTCTATGGGTGTGATGTGGGCCACATCCTCCAGCGGGTAGAGGGTGGGCGTGCCGTTATCCGCATCAATATAGGGCACTTGGACGGTTCCGTCCAGCCCTTCCGTGGGGAGGCTGGGGTAGTGGTTGGCCACCTGGTCAAAGGTGAGGGCCGACATGGACAGGGAGGAGGCTTCCAGCTGGTACAGGTACACGTATTTCTCTTGTTGAGAATCGAATTCCGTGATGCCGTCAAAGGCGATGCCGGAGGTGGCGGCGGGGTCCAGCTTCCGCGCTGCACACAGGGCCTGGTAGGTGTCGTCGTCTACAAAGCTCAGATCGAAGGGCTGGTAAATCGTCCCGTCCACCGGAGTGGACAGCGCTTGCATGTCCTGGCTCAAATCCTCAGGGCGGAAGCCACCGGTGAGCTGGAAGCTCAGAACATAGGCGGAGTCGTCCACGCTGTCCAACCCCCGCAGCTGGTCCAGCAGGGTGTCGGGGGATAGGTCGGTGTCCTCGGTGTAAAAGGGAAACGACAGGTCGTAGGTGTCCCCGCCGAAGGCCCCGCCCACGGATTTGGCCAGGGAGGAGGAGAAGGAGGAGGCGGAGACAAAGAGCACTACGCTGAGGAAGAGACTGAACACGGTGGTGCGATACTTTTTAGCGCTGCGCTTGTAGTACTTCACCCCCAGCACTCCGGGCAGGCCGAACAGCTTCCGGGTCAGCAGGGAAGGACGTACCAGTTTTTTCGTGCTGTGGATGTCCTGGGACTGGCGGATGGCCTCCATGGCGGAGACTTTGGTGGCTCGACGGGAGGGGATCCAGGCGGAGAGCAGCACCGTGGCTACACCCAGAACCACCGCCACCAGAACGCCCACCCAGGACACATGCAGCTCCATGGCCACTCCCCCTTGGGTGCTGGAGAAAGCAAAGAGTTTTCCCACAAAGTGGAGGGTAACCCCAATGCCCAGGATGCCGGACAGGATACCCAGGGGGACGCCAATGGCGCTGAGGGCCAGGGCCTCAAAGCGCACCATGTTCCGCATCTGTTTTTTGGTGGCGCCCAGAGAGGAGAGCAGGCCGAACTGCCGGGTGCGCTCGGACACCGAGATGGCAAAGGCGTTGTAGATGAGCACCACCGAGGCGGCAATGATGATGACCATGACAATGGCGGCCAGGCGGTAAAGCACCGTATAAAACGTATCATATCTGGATACGCCGGAGTACATCAGCACGTTGCGATTGTCCTGCTCTAAATCGTGGGCCTGTTGGAAGTCGTAGGCCTGGGTCATGTCCTCCATGGCCAGGTATACGTCACAGGTGGCATCCTCGGCCAGATTGGAGTCGGCCACGGTGAAGGCGGTATATCCTGGGGCGGAGTAGTCCTCCATTCCAAACCGCTGACAGATGCCTACCACGGTGTAGGTACGAGTGTCTGTGGCCTCCAGAGTCTCCTCGGTGTCAAGGTTGAACGGATTGTTTTGCCCCAGGGCGAAACCCTCGGACATGCGCTGTCCCAAGTCCAGGGTAAGGGTATCTCCCACCTGATAGCGCTGGGTGGAGTTGTCAAAAAAGTGCTGAGGTAGGATGATTTCATCGGGGGAAGTGGGCATGCGGCCCTGGGTGAGATGGATGGGGAGCAGATCGGCCCCGGTATCAGACAGACCCAGTACATAGAAATAGGGTTTGTACTCGTTGAAACTACCCTCTGCCTGGGCATAGCCCAGGTGCTGTAAATAGACGGCTTCCGCCACGCCGTCGGCTTGGGACAGCTGCTGATACTGGCGGTACGTGGCGTCCGTCTGGCCCACATGCCAGCTGCCGGAGGAGTACACACTGTCGTCCAGCAAATACTGCTGGAAGCTGGTGGTGAAGGTGGTCACGGCGCACAGCATGGCGGTGGACAGGATGATGCCGATGATGGTGACAATGGTGCGGGTGCGGTTTTGCTTCAGGGCCTGGAGGGTGACCTTGTGCAGCACATTCATGGACGGATCACCTCGTCCCGCACGATTTTGCCGTCCTCAATGGCGATCACCCGGTCGGCCTGGAGGGCCAGCTGTTCATCGTGGGTGATGACAATGAGGGTCTGGTGATAGGTGCGGTTGGACAGCCGCAGCAGCTCCACGATCTCCTGGCTGTTTTTGGAGTCCAGGTTGCCGGTGGGCTCGTCGGCCAGCACCACCGCCGGGGCGTTCATCAACGCCCGACCGATGGACACCCGCTGCTGCTGGCCGCCGGAGAGCTGATTGGGCAGGTGCCGCTCCCGGCCCCGCAGACCCAAGGTGTCCAGCAGTTCGCCTAGCCGCTTTTGGTTGACCTTCTGTCCATCCAGCTGGACGGGGAGGGTCATGTTCTCCACCACGTCCAGCACGGGGATGAGGTTGTAAAACTGGTAGATGAGCCCCACCTGACGGCGGCGGAAGATGGCCAGCTTCTCCTCGTTTTGGGCGTACACGTCGCAGCCGTCCACATACACCTTGCCGCTGGTGGGTTTGTCCACGCCCCCCAGCAGGTGCAGCAGGGTGGACTTGCCCGACCCGGAGGGGCCGATGATGGCCACAAATTCCCCTCTGTTTACGGAAAACGATACGTCATCCAGGGCCTTGACCTGATTTTCCCCGGTGCCGTAGGTTTTACACAAATGCTCCACACGAAGCAGTTCCATGTTCATTCCTCCTTTGGGATTGTGGCTTTATGATATCAGACCCAGGTGACAGGGCCGTGACTTTCAAGTGACAGATCCGTCACAAAAGGGACCGCCCATCAGACGGTCCCCTTGTAAAAGCGTAACACGAATTGTGCCCCCTGGGGGGTGCGGTTGCGGGCCTGGATGGTGCCGCCCTGTCCGGTGACAATGCGCTGGGTCAGGGACAGGCCGATGCCAAAGCCGTGGGACGTGCGGGAAGAGCCACGGTAGAACCGCTCAAAGAGGTGGGGCAGGTCCTGGGGGTCAATCCCCGGCCCGGTGTCCTCCACCACCAGCTCACTAAATAGGGCATTTTCCCGCCCACGAACGGTAATAGAACCCCCGGCGGGAGTGTGCTCCATGGCGTTTTTGATGAGATTGCCAACTCCTTCCGCCGTCCAGTGCACATCTCCAATAAAGGAGCCGGAGCAGTCCACGGAGAAGGTCTGTTCCCGCAGCTCCATGGGGATGAGGAAGGGGGCGGCGGCTTGGCGCACCACCTCCTCCAGGGGGACGGTGTCCGAGCGGAAGGGGATGGTGCCCGCCTCCAGCTTAGAGAGTTTGAGAAGGGTGGTCACCAGCCAGTCCATCTGGCTCAGCAGCTGATAGAGCTCCCGGCACAGCTTGGCCCGCCGCTGGGGGGTGAGGTCCTCTTTGTACAGCAGCTCCGCCACCAGATTCATGGAGGTGAGGGGGGTGCGCAGCTGGTGGGACAGGTCGGCCAGGGAGTTGGCCAGATACACCTTGTCCGCTTGCAGGGCCTGCTGCTGCTCCCGCAGCCGCACCGTCATCTTGTGAATTTCGCTGCGGAGAATGCCCAATTCTCCCTCGCTGTATTCCTCCACCCCCAGGTGCTCCTCCCCGTGGAGAATGCGGTTGAGGGTCTGGGAGAGCTGGGCCAGTTCCCGGTCGGTGCGGGCGGCGTTCCACTCTGCCAAGCCCCAAAAGCCCAGGCACAGGGGGAGAAGGAGCAGCCCCTGGAGTCCGCCCAGGTACCACCCGAACCCGGTGGCAGCCCCGGTGAGGGCCAGATACAGCAGCCGGGTGATGGTCTTGTGCTCCAAGGGATTCACCTCATTTCCGCCTTATAGCCCAGACCCCGCACCGTTTTGATGAGGGTGGGGCTTTGGGGGTCGTCCTCGATTTTCTCTCGCAGCCGCTTGATGTACACCGTCAGGGTGTTGTCGTTGACAAAATCCCCGGCGATGTCCCAGATGCCCTCCAGCAGCTGGCTTCGGGTGAGCACGGCCCCGGGGTGGTTGAGGAACATCAGCAGAAGCCGATACTCCAGAGCGGACAGGTTCAGGTCCCGGCCGTCCTTGGTGGCGGTGCCCCGCACGGTGTCCACTTCCACACGGCCCAGGCGCACCAGCCCGCCGCCGCTGCCTGTGCGCCGCAGCACATTTTTGATGCGCATCAGCAGTTCCCGGGGACGGAAGGGCTTGGGGATGTAGTCGTCCGCCCCCACCTCGAACCCGGTGACGGTGCTGTACTCGTCCCCGGAGGCGGTGAGGAAAATCACCGGAAGGTGGTATAGGGCCTTCACCGCCGAGCACACCGCAAAGCCGTTGCCGTCGGAGAGGGAGATGTCCAGCAGGATGAGGTCGAACCGCTCTTGTTCCAGCCGCTCCAGGGCCAGGGCTTGACCCGATGCGCAGCCCACCCGGAAGCCCTCCCCCTCCAGATACTCGGTGAGGTTGTCCACAATGTGTCTGTCGTCTTCCACTAAGAGAATGGATTGCATAGTTTCACCCGCCTTTTTTGTCATGATACCATACATGCATGCCTTTTTCCAGGGAGAAACATGCCAAGAGTAACAGGAAGGCTTTCTCTTCTCCAATTTCTCAGGAGAATGTCCCCATCTTGGCGGGGACGCTCCGCTGGGCCCAATTTCTCAGCGATGAGAAATTGGGGAAAGAATCGCCAAAGGCGGGGCCTTCCCCCGCCTTGTGGAATCCACCCCGCGGTACTGGATGGGTGTGCAACCTCCTCTGCTCGGCCCTTGGCCCGGTGGGGTCACATAGATGGCATGGAATTTCCACAGAATGCACCTGCTTGTTGTGGAACATTATGCTTCTACCGCCAGGGCCTTACCCTGGTGTGCAACTGTTCCCAGTTGCCGGAGGTTTGGCTCCCGGCGGCGGGAACGCCGCTTCTCCAGAGTAGGCCCGGAGGTGGAAACCACCCAGTCATAGGGCCAGTTGCCATGGTGGCTTGGTGTGGTGGCAGAGACAGGGGCCACAGCAAGGGTGACGGGCCGAACACCAGCTTGACGCATTGACAGCCTCGTACCCCAAGGGAGGTACCTAGGGGGGAACGCCCTAGGCGGGTTTTGGTGACTTTTGCCCGAACAAAAGTCACCCCAGCGCCAGCGTCCCCGGCTGGGACGCAGGTTTGCGCCGGAGAAATCGGAGAAGTAGAGACTTCTAAAGCAGAGGAGGAGACAATGGGATGTATGCCCTATTGACACAGTAGGAAAATTGTCATAGAATCAAACCACTGTTTGAAAACAAAGGGAGAAGATCCTATGATTGAGTTAAAACATATCACAAAACGCTTCCCCACCGCCGAAGGAGCGTTCACCGCCCTGAACGATGTGTCCCTGACCATTGGAGACGGGGATATCTTCGGCATCGTGGGCATGAGCGGAGCGGGCAAGTCCACTCTGGTGCGCTGCCTGAACCTGCTGGAGCGTCCCAGCGAGGGACAGGTGGTCATTGACGGGGAGGACCTGTGTGCCATGTCCACCAAGGAGCTGACCCGCCGCCGTCGGTCCATCAGCATGATTTTCCAGCACTTCAACCTGCTCATGCAGCGCACCTGCCTGGACAACATCTGCTTCCCCATGGAGATTGCGGGGAAGAAGGGGCCTGAGGTGAAGAAAAAGGCGAAAGAGCTGCTGGAGATTGTGGGCCTGCCGGACAAGGCAGATGCCTACCCCGCCCAGCTCTCCGGCGGCCAGAAGCAGCGCATTGCCATTGCCCGGGCTCTGGCCTCCGACCCCAAAATTCTGCTGTGTGACGAGGCCACCTCCGCCCTGGACCCCAAGACCACCCGGGACATTTTGCGCCTCATCCAGGACATCAACCGCCGTCTGGGTATCACCGTGGTCATCATCACCCACGAGATGGGGGTCATCGAGGAGATCTGTTCCCATGTGGCCATTCTGGACCACGGCGTGCTTCAGGAGACGGGGACGGTGGAGGAGACCTTCTCCAACCCCAAGACCGAGGCGGGCCGCCGTCTGGTGTACCCCGACGGGGTCATCCTTGACCAGCTGCCTGCGGCCAACGTCATCCGCATCGCCTTCAACGGAAGCTCCTCCTACGAGCCGCTGATTGCCTCCCTGGCCATGGACTGCCAGGTGAAGGTGAATATCCTGGGCGCCGACACCCGCAACGTGGACGGTAAGGCCTTCGGCACCATGCTGTTGGGCCTGCCGGAAAACGCAGAGGAGCGGGAGCGGGCCATCCAGTACATCAAGAATCAACCCAATGTGACCATGGAGGAGGTGCACGACTATCATGGATGAACTGTTTGGAACCCTGTTCGGCAACACACCCCTGAGCCAACAGCTCATGTATCTGCAAATGGAGCTGGGCACCGCCATCTGGGAGACCATCTACTCCACCATCGTGGCCACCTTCTTCTCCTACGTCATCGGCCTGCCCCTGGGCGTGATTCTGGTCACCGGGGAGAAGGGCGGCGTGCGCCCCCTGCCCGGCTGGCTGATGAAGGTGCTCAACACCGTGGTAAACCTCCTGCGCTCCGTGCCCTTCCTCATCCTCATGGTTATGGTCATCCCCCTGTCCCGGATGATTCTGGGCACTTCGGTGGGCACCACCGCCTCTATCATCCCCCTGATCTGTGCCGCCTTCCCCTTTGTGGCACGCCTGGTGGAGGCCTCCCTGCGGGAGACCGACAAGGGCATTCTGGAGGCCGCCCAGGCCATGGGCTGCACCCCCATGCAGATCATCCGCAAGGTGATGCTGCCGGAGGCCCTGCCCTCCCTCCTCATCGGCTTCACCACCGCCTTTATCACCATTTTGAGCTATGGCGCCATGTCCGGCGCCATCGGCGGCGGCGGTCTGGGCAGCCTGGCCATCAACTACGGCTACCAGCGCAAGATGTATTTCATCCTCTATGTGTCCGTGGTGATTTTGGTGGTCATGGTCCAGGTGTTCCAGTCCCTGGGCACCCATTTCGCTGTGGCTCTGGACCGCCGGGTCACCAACAAGCGAGGCAAGTCTGCCCGGAAAGCACACCGGGGCGAGAAGGCCGGACTCCAATAATGTGTGTAAAACCGAGAGGGCGAAACGCTCTCTCGGTTTATGTTTTGTGCAATGCGCTGGTTGACAACTGGGGTGGAGGAGGTTATACTTTTGCCCAGTAAAACAAAATACGGTTTCACAAAGGCAATGAAGAGAAGAGTAGGCGTGAAGATACGGCACAGAGAGCCCGGGTAGCTGCAAACGGGTACGGAAGGTCACGGTGAACATGGTCTCGGAGCTGCGCACCGACTGCAAGGGCCCTTGCATAGGCTGCGACGGGAGTGCCCGTCATCGCACAGGAGTATCGGATGGTAGTAGCTGACCCTCCCGCACTCTCTAAGGCGACGTTCCGTGAGGGGGTCGTGAACCAAGGTGGTACCACGAAGCGAAGGCTCTCGTCCTTGACAGAATTGGATTTCTGTTAAGGGCGTTTTTGTTTTATGTATCGAAAAAGGAGAGGTTTTTATGAAAAAGAAGATTTTAGCTCTGACCCTGGCCTGTGCGGCCACTCTGTCCCTGCTGGCTGGCTGCGGCGGCAAGAAAGACGACAAGACCGTGGTGGTGGGCGCTTCCCCCACTCCCCACGCCGGCATTTTGGAGGTGGCCAAGGACATCATGGCCGAAGAGGGATACACCCTGGAGATCAAGACCTTCAACGACTACATCATGCCCAACGAGGCGGTGGAGGACGGCTCCATTGACGCCAACTACTTCCAGCACATCACCTACATGAACGACTTCAATGCCAGCAACGGCACCCACCTGGTGAGCGTGGCCGAGATCCACTACGAGCCCTTCGGCCTGTACGCGGGCAAGACCGCTTCCATTGACGCTCTGCCCGACGGCGCTCAAATCGCCGTGCCCAACGACGCCACCAACGAGGCCCGGGCTCTGCTGCTGCTGGAGCAGGAGGGGCTCATCACCCTGAACAAGGACGCCGGCATCAACGCCACCATCCTGGACATTGTGGACAACCCCAAGAACCTGGAGATCGTGGAGCTGGAGGCCGCCCAGATTCCCTCCCGTCTGGCGGACGTGGACCTGGCGGTCATCAACGGCAACTATGCCATCGGGGCTGGACTGAAGGTGTCCGACGCCCTGGCCATTGAGTCCGCCGACGGTGCTGCCGCTACCGCCTATGTCAACGTCCTGGCGGTGAAAGAGGGCCGGGAGAACGATGAGGCCATCCAGGCTCTGGTGAAGGCCCTCAAGTCCGACGAGGTCAAGGAGTACATGGAGGAGACCTATCAGGGCGCTGTGGTACCTGTATTCTAAGGGTTACCCCTGAAACTTCTGCACCAGGCTGTCCCACCACTCTAAGACCTTGAAGCGCAGCACATATTCCCCGTCCTGGCCGGAGATGAGGGAGATCTGGTCCTCACTGAGGACCCCGGAGGCGGAGGTCTCCACGCTCTCCTCACTCACCGACCCCACACACAGAGGGGGGTACACCACGCACCACCAGTTGTGGCCTACCCCGTCCCCCAGAATCACCTGGAGGGAGCGGTAGGTCCCGGCGGGCAGCGCGAAGTCGGTGTACTCCCGGGTGGGGAACCACACGTCCTGGATGGACACAGTGATGGGGTAGTCCATCCCCGCTTCACGGAGTACCTGTGCCCCCGCCTGAGCCAGTTCTTCCAAATGGGGCTCCAGGGCCTGCTGGGCTTGCTGCTGACCCTGCACCCCATCCAGATAGGGGGTGGCGGCGGAGAGAATGGCGTCCCGCACCTGGAGCTTCACCGCCTGATCGGCGTCGCTGTCCGAGTTGGCCACCACGTGGAGGCGCAGCACCTCGTCGGCCAGGGCGCTCTGGGTGACGCTGGCCCACATGCCGATGGTGAGGAGGATGGCGAAGGCCATGAGAAGGGCCGCTTCCCAGCGGTACAAACGATGGGTATACATAAAAAACACCGTCCTAAGTAAGAGATTGAAGTCTCTTACAGTATGGACGGTGTTTTTATTGTTTAGTCCAAAAAATGCAAGCATTTTTTAAGTTGATCCGTAGGGGAGGGGCTTGCCCCTCCCGAATATCACAGGGCAATGTCCGGCTGCTTGCGGGCCGGACAAGCCCGGCCCCTACGGTGTTCTCAGCAGGGCTGGCACACAAATACGTCTTTGTACTGCCCCCCCAGCACCTGGGCGGCCTTGCGGGCGGTGCCCTCGTCCTGGTAGAGCCCAAACACAGTGGGGCCGCTGCCCGACATGACAGCCCCCAGAGCGCCGTACTCAATGAGGGTGGACTTGATCTCGTCCACCGTCTGGCGGTGGCGGGGCTCCAGCACGTCCTCAAAGACGTTGTACAGCCGCCGTGCCACCCCCTGCAAGTCTCCCGCCTCCAGGGCCTTCACCAGTCCCTGGGTGTCGGGGCGGCAGGTGATCTTCTTCACATTCACCCGGCCAAACAACTGGGGGGTGGAGATGGGGAAGGGGGGCTTGCACACCACGATATAGCAGGGAGGCAGGGGGGAGATGGGGGTGACCCGCTCCCCTCGGCCCTCCACCAGGGCAGTGCCCCCCACCACGCAGTAGGGCACGTCGGAACCCACGGTGGCTCCAATGTCCGCCAGTTCCAGAGGGGACAGATTGGTGTGGTACATCTCATTCATGGCCCGCAGCACGGCGGCGGCGTCAGAGCTGCCCCCCGCCATGCCCGCACACACAGGGATGTGCTTGTCAATGTGGATGTCCAGCACCTCCCCCTGCCCGGTGGCAGAGCGGAAGGCAGCGGCGGCTTTTTGGGCCAGATTGCTGCCGTCGGAGGGTAGAAAGGACAGGTTGGTGGACATACTCCCCTCACCGGGGGTGAGAGTGAGGGTGTCGGTGAGGTCGATGGACACCATCACCATCTGCAAGTCGTGGAAGCCATCTTCCCGGCGGCGGAGAATGTCCAGGGACAGATTCAGCTTGGCATAGGCTTGTTTTTCCATGTGCACCCTCCAGCCTTAGTCCATGGCGGCCTCAATGGCCTCCAGCAGCTCATGGTACTCCTCCAGGGCGGGCACCTCCGGGTGTTCGGCCTGGATGGCGGGGGTGCTCTTGAAGAGGAACCCGGCCTTGCTGGCCCCGATCATGCCCAGGTCGTTGTAGCTGTCCCCAGCGGCGATGGTGGTAAAGCCCGCCGATTGCAGGGCCTTCACCGTGGTGAGCTTGGACTGGGGACAGCGCATCTGGTGCCCGGTGATGGTGCCGTCCGGGGCCACCTCCAGGGTGTTGCAGAAGATGGTGGGCCAGCCCAATTTTTTCATCAGGGGCTGGGCGAACTGCTCGAAGGTGTCGCTGAGGATGATGACCTGGGTCTTCTCCCGCAGAGCGTCCAGGAACTCCTTGGCCCCGGGCAGAGGGTCCAGGGTGGCGATGGTCTCCTGGATGTCGGACAGTTTCAGTCCGTGCTGAGCCAGAATGTCCAGGCGATAGCGCATCAGCTTGTCGTAGTCCGGTTCATCCCGGGTGGTGCGCTCCAGTTCGGGGATGCCCCGGGCCTGGGCGAAGGCAATCCAGATCTCAGGGACCAGCACGCCCTCCAAATCCAGACAGGTGATGTACATAGCCGGTTCCTCCTTTTTCATATATGGTTACAGGGTGCCCAAGAACCGCTCCAGGCGGGTGAGGGCCTCGGTGAGGTTTTTCATGGAGGCGGCGTAGCAGGCCCGCACAAAGCCCTCGCCGCCGGGTCCGAAGGCAGAGCCGGGGATGACTGCTACATGCTCCTGCTCCAGAAAACGGTCGCAGAACTCCTCACTGGACAGTCCGGTGGAGCGGATGCAGGGGAAGACGTAGAAAGCCCCCCGGGGCTCGAAGCAATCCAGCCCCAACTGGCGGAAGCCGTCCACCAGGAAACGGCGGCGGCCGTCGTACTCCTGCTTCATGGTCTCAATGTCCCGGTCCCCGTGCTCCATGGCCTCAATGGCGGCGTATTGGCTGGTGGTGGGGGCGGACATGATGCCGTACTGGTGCAGTTTGGTCATGGCGGCGATGAGCTCCTTGGGTCCGCACACGTACCCCATACGCCAGCCGGTCATAGAATATGCCTTGGAGAAGCCATTGATGACAATGGTGCGCTCGTACATGTCGGGAATGTTGGCCATGGACACGTGGTGCTGGCCATAGGTGAGCTCGGCATAGATCTCGTCGGACACCACCATAATATTGGTGCCCCGCAGCACCTCCGCCAGAGCCTCCAAATCCTCCCGGTGCATGATGCCGCCGGTGGGGTTGTTGGGGAAGGGGAGCACCAGAATCTTGGTGCGGGGAGTGATGGCGGCTTTCAGCTCCTCGGGGGTGAGGCGGAACTCATGTTCCACCTTGGTCTCCACGTACACGGGCACGCCGTGAATCATGGACACCAGGGGCCCGTAGCACACGAAGGAGGGGGTGGGGATGATGACCTCGTCCCCCGGCTCCAGCAGACAGCGGAAGGCCAAATCCAGGCCCTCACTGCCGCCCACGGTGACCAGGGTCTGGCCGATGGGCTGATAGTCCAAATCAAACCGCCGCTTCAGATAGCGGCAGATGGCCCGGCGCAGGTCGGAGAGTCCGGCGTTGGGGGTATACTTGGTAAAGCCCTTTTCCAGGGAGTAGATGCCCGCATCCCGGATGTGCCAGGGGGTCTGGAAGTCCGGCTCTCCCACGCCCAGGGAGATGGCGTCGTCCATCTCCGCCATGATGTCAAAGTATTTCCGAATGCCGGAGGGAGGCACTTCCTGAATGCGCTGGCTTAAAATCTGTTTATAATCCATCATTCCAATACGAACCTCTCTTCCTGTTCCTCCTGCACCGGGAAAATCAGGTGCTTCTCTTTGTATTTCTTCAGGATGAAGTGGGTGGCCGTGCCGGTGACGCCCTCCATGGGGGCCAGCTTCTCACCCACGAACCGGGCCACCTCCTGCAAGGTGCGCCCCGAGATGATGACGGTGAAGTCGAAGGAACCGCTCATCAAAAAGAGGGATTCCACTTCATCATATTGGTAAATGCGCTGGGCAATGCGGTCGAAGCCGTCGCCCCGCTGGGGGGTGACCTTCACCTCAATGAGGGCGGTGACAGACTCCCGGTGGGTACGGTCCCAGTCCACAATGGCCTTGTAGCCCAGAATCACACGATTCTTCTCGTAGTCGGCAATGGCTGCTGCCACGTCCTCCTGGGTAGAACCGGTCATAGATGCCAATTGGGCGGGGGTGAGGGTGCAATCATTTTCCAAAAGTTGCAGCAGCTGTTTCATGGTACGTCCTCCTTTGCTTATTTCACCGCTTTTTCTCCCTGCAACCCGGGGGTTGTATGGAGAAATGTGGTTGAAACGTATTATACACTTTACCATAGTGCAATGCAATCCCCATTGTGGGGCGGGAAAAAGCAGGATTTTGTTTCTTGCAAGATTTGTAAAAAGGTGCTTCCCATGGTGGGAGGGGAGTGGTATAATATGCAGTTGTGTGAATTGATACAAATTCATGGTGCAATTTAGAAAGAAGGAGGCAGTGTGGATGGACTATACCATGCTAATTGACCGAATTCTGGAAGCAGAACGATCTGCCCGGGATGTAGCGGAAGAGGTAAAGACCCAGAAAGCCAATTTCGAGGCAGAATTGGAGCAGGAAAAGGCTGCAATTCGACAGAAGTATCTGGATCGCGCCAAAGCCTGGCTGGAGGAGTTGAAAAGCCAGGAGGAAGAGAAGAAAGAGCAGCTGATTGCTGCCCAGAAGGTGCGTTTGGATGACGCAAACGCCAAAATGGAGCGGGCGTACACTCGGTATGGGGACAACTGGGTGCATACGTTGTTCCACCAGACGGTTGACATTCCGTGAGCGCCGGATATGAGGCCCTGGCCACCAAGGCCAAGGCCATCTATGGCAAGCGCATCACCCGGCAGGACCTGGAGCATCTGGCCGGGATGCGCTCGGTGGACGACGTGCTGGCCGAGCTGCGCCAGCTGCCCGGGTGGAGCCATGCAGCGGAGCATCTGCCCCAAGATGCTCTCTTGACCCGTGCCACCCTGGAGACCGCCCTGCGGGAGCAGATTCGCCGGGAGTACCTGAGCTTGATGGCCTTTGTGCCCCACAAGGACCGGGCCGTCATGGGCTTTCCCATTATGCGGGCGGGGATGGACGAGATCCTCACCGCTCTGCGCCACCTCCACGCCAGTATTTATAAGGAAGTGGAGCCGCTGCCCCCGGCCTTTATGAGCCACACCCGGGTGGATGTGCAGGCCCTGCGCCGCTGCACCACCTATGACGGGCTGGTGGAGGCCACGCGGGGAAGTATCTACCACGATGCCCTGGAGCGGCTGCGCTCCGCCGACGGTGCTCTGCCCGACTACGGCGTCACCGAGGCGCTGCTGAGCGGGGTATACTACCAAAAGCTCCAGTCCATCATCCGCCGGAAATACGACGGAGATGTGCGCCGGATTATGGAGAAATCCGTGGGAAGTCAGGTGGATATGCTCAACCTCATGCACATTTTGCGCATGAAGCGGTATTTCCCCCAGGAGGACAACTACCTGCCGGTGCTGCTGCCCTACCACTACAAGCTCAAGCCCCAGATGATTCACGCCATGTGCGCCGCCCCCAACGCTGAGGCGGTGCTGGAGCTGGCCCAGCAGACCCCCTATGGCCGCATCTTTGACCAGCATAGCGGGGAGGACTTGAATTATCTCTACACCGCCACCATTTACCGCACCAGCCGCCGCCAGCTGATGATGGGCAAACCCTCCATTTACAGCGCCGTGGCGCTGATGAACCTGCGAGAGATCGAGCTCAAAGCGGTGGTGTCCGCGGTGGAGGCGGCAAAATACCAGATGGCCCTGAATCCGTCCATACTGGACATGATGGACCGCTGAGGAGGGAGTACATGTCTGTTCAAGCAATGAAGTTTGTCACGGTCACAGGCCCGCTGCCGGAATTTGAAGCGGTGGTGCGCCAGTGTGTCGTGGACCGACCGTTTCACCCGGAGAGCGTGTTACAGGTGATGCACCGCAACAACCACCTGCGGTCCCTGAACATGCCCAACCAGGTGATGCCTCTGCTGCGGCAAGCAGAGGAAGTGCTCACCCGGCTGGAATTGGAGCCGGAATACCGCCCCTTTGCCGAGGGGGCAGACCTGGAAGAGGGCCAGAGATATCTGGATGACCTCACCCAGCAGCTGGACCAGATGGACCAGTGGGAGGAGGCCCTGCGCCAGGAGGAGGCGGACGACCGCTCTTCCGTGTCCCAGCTGGAGAAGCTGGCTGGCATCTCGGTGCAGCTGGACACCCTGCGCAACATGGACCACCTGTCCTTCCGCTTCGGGCACCTGCCTGAGGACAGCTACCGCACCTTCTCCGAGGTGCTGGACAAGCGAGAGGACTGCTTCTTCTTCCCCACCCACACGGAGAACAACCAAGTGTACGGCTGTTACTTCGCCCTCAAGGCCCGGGAGGAGAAGGTGGACGCCCTCTTTGACTCCATGCACTTTGTGCCTGTGCCCCTGGACGAGCGCCTGGGCGGCACCGCTCAGGAGGCCATTGAGGCCCTGCGCCACGAGATGGAGGACGACGAGCAGACCCTGGGACAGCTGAAAACCCAGCGCCAGGACCTGGCCCAGCAGCAGAAGGACCACCTCTTGAGCCTGCGGTCCTGGCTGTGCCGGGAAAACCAGGTCATGGAGATGCGCCGCTTCGGTGCCCGCTCCAAAGAGACCTTCTACCTCATGGGCTGGGTGCCCGAGGACGATCTGCCCGAGTTCTTGGCCCGGGTGGACGCCTATGGCAAGCTGGACTATGTGGTGGATAAGGCGGAGGAGACCGAGCTGACCCCGCCCACCAAGCTGAAAAATTCCCTGTTGGGCCGGATTTTCGAGCCCTTCCTGCGGATGTACGGCCTGCCCAACTACCACGAGTATGACCCGTCCTCCTTTATGGCCATCACCTACTGCATCTTCTTCGGCATCATGTTCGGAGACGTGGGGCAGGGCATTGGCCTGGCCCTCATCGGCCTGTTTTTAGCCACCAAAAAGCACATGTGGCTGGGGAAGATCATCGTCTGCTGCGGCATCTCCTCCACCATATTCGGATTTGTCTACGGCTCTGTGTTTGGCTTTGAGGACATCCTCCCAGGCTTTAAGATCCTGGAGGGCAACAATGTGGTGTACCTGCTGGTGGCCTCTCTGGCCATGGGCGTGGTGATGTTGGCCTTTGTGATGGTGCTCAATGTGCTCAACGGCATCCGTCAGCACGACTTTGATAAGATGTTCTTTGGCCCCAACGGCCTGGCCGGGATGGTGTTCTATTTAGGCCTCATCATTGCCGCTATGGTGACCCTGCTCACCGGGTTCAGCCTGTTCCGGGTGTGGTACGTCCTGCCGGTGCTGGTGCTGCCCCTGGTGCTCATCCTGTTCCGGGAGCCCCTGTCCGCACTGGCGGAGGGAAAAGAGGATTGGAAGCCCGAATCCCTGGGCGGCCTGCTGGTCTCCGGCTTCTTCGAGCTGTTTGAGACCCTGCTGTCCTTCCTCACCAACACCCTGTCCTTCCTGCGTGTGGGCGCCTATGCCATCACCCACGTGTGTCTGATGCTGGTTATCCACACCATGGCAGGGGCCAACCTCAACCCCATCGTCCTCATTCTGGGCAACCTGTTTGTCATGGGCTTTGAGGGCCTGCTGGTGGGCATCCAGGTGCTGCGTCTGGAATTCTACGAGCTGTTCGGCCGGTTCTATCAGGACAGCGGCCGGGAGTATAGCCCCCGCATCATCGACTATACGGCGAAAAATTCTTAATCCATCTCAAAAACACAAACATTGGAGGTCATTATTATGAAAATTATCCTGTTTATCCTGGGCTCCCTGATGCTGTTCCTGCCCCTGGTGACCATCGCGGTCAAGAAGCTCACCGGCGCTTCCGCCCGTCACGCCCTGCTGGGCAACATCGCCATGTTCTGCGGCCTGTTCGTGATTACCGCTGTGCTGGGCCTCACCGGGGCCTCCGCTGCCGCCCCTGACGCTGCCGCTGCCACTGGCGCCGCTGCGGACGGTCTGGCCACTGGTCTGAAGTACATCGGCGCCGGCCTGGCTGTGGGCCTGTCCGGCATCGGCGGCGGCATCGCCGTGTCCTCCTCCGCTTCCGCCGCTCTGGGCGCCATCTCCGAGAACGACTCCATGTTCGGTAAGTCCCTGATCTTCGTGGGTCTGGCCGAAGGCGTGGCTCTGTACGGCCTGATCATCGCCCTGGTGCTCCTTTTCGTATCCTAATGGAGACCACCCATGCGTTACTTTGTCATCTCCGATAATACGGACACCCAAGTGGGTCTGCGCCTGGCCGGAGTGGAGGGCGTGGTAGCCCGCAGCAAAGAGGAGGCGGAGAAGGCCATTCAAAAGGCTCTGGCCGACGACACGGTGGGCATTCTGCTCATCACCGAGAGCCTGGCCCAGCTGTGTGCCGACCAGCTGGGGGATTGGAAGATGAGTGGCCGCACCCCCCTGGTGGTGGAGATTCCAGACCGACATGGAACTCGCAACCACGATGCCATTGGCCGATACATCCGGGAGGCCATTGGAGTCAAGCTCTAACTGGACAGGCAAGTCCCATATGACAAGGAGGGATCTCAACATGCCAGAACAAACCGAAAAGCTGCTTCACTTCACCGAAGAGGTGGTGCGCAACGCCGCCCAGCAGAGTGAGCAGATGAAGAAAGAATTGGAAGAGGAGCGGGCTGCCGCTCTGGCGGAGGCCAAAATTGAGGCCAAGGACGCGGCCCGGTCCTATTACGACCGGGAGGCCGCTCGCATCCGGGCGGAGTCCGGCCGGGAGGTGTCCCGGCACCTGATGGACAGCAAGCGCCAGATTTACCTGCGCCGCAAGGAGATCACCCAGGAAGTGTTTGAGCAGGTGTGTGAGCGCATCCGCACCTTCACCGTCACCCCTGACTACTACGACCACATGGTGCAGATGCTCCGCCGTGCCATGGAGCAGCTGCCCGGGGCTCAGGCGGTGACGGTGCAGCTGCGGGGGGAGGACATGTCCTTTGCCCCCAAGCTCTCCGCCGCCCTGGCCCCGGTGAAGGTGGAGTGCCAGGAGGGGAGCTTCTCCCTGGGCGGCTTCATCCTCCAGTGCAGCCAGTTAGGGCTGCGGGTGGACTGCTCCTTCGACAACCGGCTGGACGAGCTGGCCGGCCACTTCGCCGAGTCCTTCGGGCTGTCCCTGTCCGATGACTTGGACGAGATGTAAGGAGGGGGAAGTGGAATGAGTGAATATCGCATTTACAGTGTCAACGGCCCTGTGGTAAAGGTGGTGGGCGGCAAAGGCCTGGCCATGATGGACATGGTGTTTGCCGGCGACCAGCAGCTCATCGGTGAAGTGGTGGGCGTGGAAGGGGATATGACCACTGTGCAGGTGTACGAGGACACCGCCGGACTGGCCCCCGGCCAGCCGGTCACCACCACCGGGTCCCCCATGGCCCTGATGCTGGGCCCCGGCCTGCTGGGCAACATCTTCGACGGCATCGCCCGCCCCTTGAAGAGCCTGGAGGCCATTTCCGGCCCCTTCCTGGGCCGAGGCGTCAACATCCCCGCCCTGGACCTTGAAAAGAAATGGGACGTGGAGATCACCGTGAAAGAGGGAGACCCCGTCAAGCCCGGCACCCTCTACGCCCAGTGCCAGGAGACCTCCGCCATCCTCCACCGCTGCCTCACCCCCGCCGGACTCAACGGCACCGTCACCCGGGTGGTGCCCAATGGCCCCTACACCGTGGAGGACGTGCTGGTGGAGGTCACCGATGCCCGGGGTAAGGTGACTCAGCTGAAGCTGGCCACCCGGTGCACCATCCGAGGCGCCCGGCCCATCGCCCAGCGTCTGCCCATCCACCGGCCCCTCATCACGGGTCAGCGGATTTTGGACACCCTCTTCCCCATCGGCAAGGGGGGCGCCGCCGCCATCCCCGGCCCCTTCGGCGCAGGCAAGACCATGACCCAGCACCAGCTGGCCAAGTGGTCGGACGCAGACATCATCGTCTACTTAGGCTGCGGCGAGCGTGGCAACGAGATGACCCAGGCCCTGGAGGAGTTCTCCGAGCTGAAGGACCCCCGCACCGGGCTGCCCCTGATGAACCGTACCATCTTGATTGCCAATACGTCCAATATGCCGGTGGCCGCCCGTGAGGCTTCGGTGTACACCGGTATGACCATTGCCGAGTATTACCGGGACATGGGCTACCACGTGGCCCTCATGGCCGACTCCACCTCCCGCTGGGCCGAGGCGCTCCGTGAGATCTCCGGCCGCCTGGAGGAGATGCCCGCCGAAGAGGGCTTCCCCGCCTACCTGGCCTCCCGTCTGGCCGAGTTCTACGAGCGGGCGGGCTATGTGGAGACCCTGGAGGGCAAGGAGGGCTCCGTCACCGTCATTGGCGCCGTGTCCCCCCAGGGCGGCGACTTCTCCGAGCCGGTGACCCAGAACACCAAGCGCTTTGTCCGCTGCTTCTGGGCCCTGGACCGCAGCCTGGCCTACGCCCGGCACTTCCCCTCCATCAACTGGCTCAACTCCTACTCGGAGTACACTGTGGATTTTAAGGACTGGTACAGTGAGAACGTCTCCCCGGACTTCGCCCCCTGCCGTCAGCGCATTGCCAACCTGCTGCGGGAGGAGAGCCAGCTCATGGAGATCGTCAAGCTCATTGGCTCGGACATTCTCCCTGAAAACCAGAAGCTCATCATGGAGACCGCCCGCCTCATCCGCCTGGGCTTCCTCCAGCAGAACTCCTACAACCCGGTGGACACCTACGTGCCCCTGAAAAAGCAGCTGCTGATGATGCAGACCATTCTGCGGCTCTACGACGGGGTGAAGGAGGGCATTGATCGCTCCATCCCCCTGTCCCAGTACACCGCCACCGGCATCTTCGACACGGTGGTGAAGATGAAGTACGAGATTCCCAACGAAGACCTGTCCAAGTTCGACGACTACGCCGCCATGATCGACAAAGCCCTGGAGCAGGTCAACACTGCCAATAGCTGAGGTGACTGCCATGAGATTGGAATATACCGGACTATCTGACCTGAACGGCTCCCTGGTGGCCCTGGAAGGGGTCTCCGGCGTGTCTTACGACGAGATGGCCGAGCTGGTGATGGCCGACGGCTCCCGCCGCTATGGCCGTGTCATTCTCATCGAGGGCGACCGGGCGGTGCTCCAGGTGTTTGAGGGCACCCGTGGCATCTCTCTGGAGAACACCTCCACCCACTTCACCGGAAAGCCCATGGACATTGCCCTGTCCAAGGAGATGCTGGGCCGTGTCTTTGACGGCGCGGGCCGCCCCATTGACGGCCTGGGCGAGCTGTACCCCGACGAGCGGCGCAACATCAACGGCTCCGCCATCAACCCGGTGAGCCGCCAGTACCCCCGCAGCTGCATCTACACCGGCGTGTCCGCCATCGACGGCACGTCTACCCTGATTCGTGGCCAGAAGCTGCCCATCTTCTCCGGCGCTGGTATGGCCCACAACGAGCTGGCCGCCCAGATGGTGCGCCAGGCCCACGTGGCCGGGGACGACGGGGAGTTCGCCATCGTGTTTGCCGCCATGGGCGTGAAAAACGACGTGGCCGAGTTCTTCCGCCGCAACTTTGAGGAGTCCGGGGCCCTGCCCCGGGTGGCCATGTTCCTGAACCTGGCCTCCGACCCCATCATTGAGCGTATCCTCACCCCCCGCTGCGCCCTCACCGCCGCCGAGTATCTGGCCTTCACCCACGGCTATCACGTGCTGGTGGTGATGACCGACATGACCTCCTACTGCGAGGCCGTGCGCGAGTTCTCCTCCTCCAAGGGCGAGATTCCCTCCCGAAAGGGCTTCCCCGCCTACCTGTACTCCGATTTGGCCTCCCTCTACGAGCGGGCGGGCATGATCGTGGGCAAGAAGGGCTCGGTGACCCAGGTACCCATTCTCACCATGCCCAACGACGACATCACCCACCCCATCCCCGACCTGACGGGCTACATCACCGAGGGCCAGATCGTGCTGGACCGGAACATGGACCAGTCCGGGGTCTATCCCCCCATCAACATCCTGTCCTCTCTGTCCCGTCTGATGAAGGACGGCATCGGTGAGGGCTACACCCGGGCCGACCACCCCGCCCTGTCCAACCAGCTGTTTGCCTCCTACTCCAAGGTGCAGGACGCCCGCAGCCTGGCCTCGGTCATCGGCGAGGATGAGCTGTCCCCCCTGGATCAGCAGTACCTGCGCTTTGGCCGGGCCTTCGAGCAGTACTTTGTCCGCCAGGGCCAGCAGGAGGACCGCACCCTGGAGCAGACCCTGGAGCTGGGCTGGGCCCTGCTGTCCATCCTGCCCAAAGGCGAGCTGGACCGTATCAGCGACAAGGAGCTGGAAGAGCACTACAAGGAAGGGGCCTTCGAGTCCCTGGGCGAGCTGTAATGGGACATGTGACGGAAAGGGGGTGGCCCAATGGCTGCCATTCTGCCCACCAAGGGTAACCTCATGGCCGCCAAGCGCTCCCGGGCGCTGGCAACCACCGGCTATGAGCTGATGGACCGGAAGCGGAACATTCTGGTCCGTGAAATGATGACACTGATGGAGGACGCCTCCCGCATCCAGCGGGAGATTGACCAGGTCTTCCAGTCCGCCTATATCGCCCTGGCCAAGGCAAACATCGAGCTGGGCCTGTGCGACCGCATCGCGGAGGGCGTGGAGCCGGACAACAGTCTGGACGTGCGCTGGCGCTCGGTGATGGGGGTGGAGCTGCCCCACATCCCGGACAACACCCCGCCCCTGAGCCCCACCTATGGCTTTGCCTATACGTCCCCCGCCTTCGACCAGGCTTACATTCAGTTTGCCAAGGTCAAGGACTTGACCCGGCGTATGGCGGAGGTGGAGATCTCCATCTACCGCCTGGCCCAGGCCATCAAGAAGGCCCAGAAGCGGGCCAACGCCTTGAAAAACATCGTCATCCCCGACCTGGACAACACCATTCGTTTCATCACTGAGGCGTTGGAGGAAAAGGAACGGGAAGAGTTTGTGCGCTTGAAGGTCATCAAGCGCCAGACGGGCAAATAACCGAAAAAAATACCCCTGAGACGCACAAACGAGTCTCAGGGGTATTTTTCTGCTTATTCGCTTCGGATGGTGTCCTGATTGGTGTTCTGGATGCCGTTCTCGTCCTGGGTGACGGTGATGGCATAGTCGTGAATCTCCCACAGGGAGGCAGCAGCTGGGATGGACAGATCCAGGGACAGGTGGACCACATTTCCTTTCAGGGTGATGCCGTCCTCCTCCCGGTAGACGGTGTAGGAGTCTTGGGCCAGCTCCAGCTGCTGGGTCACGCCGTTGTCACCCAGAAGGAACAGGGTGGAGGAGGAGCCGCTCTCGGTGTCTTTGGCGATGACAGCCGCATGGATGGGGGCGGTGTCCGGGCTGCCCACGGCGTAGTCCAGCAGCTCATAGCCGGGGTGGTCCTGGGAGAAGGTCTCCATAAAGGCCTCCGCCTCCTCCTCGTAGGGGTTGGGCGTGGGGGCCACCGTGGGGGG
>NZ_NFKG01000016.1:0-50019 GCF_002160275.1 Pseudoflavonifractor sp. An187
GAAGTCCCAGGACTTCTTTGGCGAAAAAGACTGCATGACGGATGGGGCTCGATTTCTGACGAAAAAGTCACCCCACCCGTCATGAGAAGTGTCATTTCCCCGGCACATGTCCGTGGAAATGACGGGATTTCAATTTATTCCGTCATCTGCGGATGACGGAACTCTGCGAGGCTCCGAACCCCGAAAGTTTTTCCACAGCCTGAAAAAGGGGACGGTGTGCCACCGTCCCCCTTCGTGCTATTTTTGAATTGGAGGCTTACTCCCTTGAACATCTTTGACATCATGGGCCCCATTATGGTGGGCCCAGCCCCAGCGGCCAGGGCCGCCGGGGACCCCGTGATTTTATTTGCGCAGCGGAAGTGAATTCCGCTTTGCGCCAAGGTTTTTGACTTGTCCAAGTCAAAAACGCTTGTACGCCGCACCAGCGGCGGGGCTGGACGGCCCCACACCCCCACTCTTTTTACAAAGGCGGAATGCTTTTTGAACATCTTTGATATTATGGGCCCCATCATGGTGGGGCCGTCCAGCTCCCACACGGCAGGCGCCGCCCGCATGGGTCGGGTGGCCCGCCACCTGCTGGGCAGCCAGCCGGTGAAAGCGGACATTCAGCTTCACGGCTCCTTTGCCGCCACCGGCTCCGGCCACGGCACCGACCGGGCCATTGTGGCGGGGCTCTTGGACCTGGCCCCCGACCACCCGGGCATCCCCCACAGCTTTGAGCTGGCCCGTCAGGCGGGCATGGCGGTGTCCATCCGCCCGGTGGACCTGCCTGGAGCTCACCCCAACACCGCCGTGCTCCACCTCACCGACCAGCAGGGCCGCACCCTCACCGTCTCCGCCTCCTCGCTGGGCGGTGGCCGCATCCGGGTCAACGCCATTGACGGCATGGAGGCCTCCTTCTCCGGGGAACTGCCCACCCTCATCATTCGCAACCAGGACCGGCCGGGCATTGTCTCCCAGGTCAGCCAAATGCTCTCGGACCACATGGCCAACATCGCCACCATGCAGCTCTACCGGGACCGCCGTGGCGGTCTGGCGGTGATGGTGCTGGAGTGCGACAACCACCTCTCCCCCGCTCTGGTCCAGGAGCTGTCCCATCTGGGCGGGGTGGAGCGGTGTACCTATCTCAACATGGAGGGCTGCTGATATGGCTTTTCAATCCGTCGAACATCTCATAGACTGCGCCCAGCACCAGCCCCTGTGGCAGGCGGTGCTGCTGGACGACTGCCAGGACCGGGACGTCACCCAGGAAGAGAGCTTCGCCCGCATGGAGGCCCTGTGGCAGGCCATGGTGGAGTCCGTGGAGAACTACGACCCCCAGCGCCGTTCTGCCTCCGGCTTGTCCGGTGGCCAGGGCGAGAAGATGGCCCAGGCCCAGAACACCCTGTGTGGGCCGGACATGCAGCAGGTCATCGCCACCGCCTTGAAAGTGGGCGAGCACAACGCCTGTATGGGCCGCATTGTGGCCGCCCCCACCGCCGGGGCCAGCGGGGTCATGCCCGCCGTCCTCCTTCCCCTGTGGAAGCGGGAAGGCCTGTCCACCCACACCATGGTGGAGTGCCTGTATGTGGCCGCCGGATTCGGCCAGGTCATCGCCACCCGGGCCTCTATCTCCGGGGCCGAGGGAGGCTGTCAGGCGGAGATTGGCTCCGCCTCCGGCATGGCCGCCGCCGCTCTGGTCCACGCCCGGGGCGGCTGCGCCCAGCAGATGGCCGCCGCCTGCGCCATGGCCCTGCAAAACGTGCTGGGCCTGGTGTGCGACCCGGTGGCGGGCCTGGTGGAAGTGCCCTGTGTGAAGCGCAACGTCATGGGCGCTGTCAACGCCATGGCCTGCGCCGACATGGCTCTGGCGGGCATTGTGGGCGCCATTCCCTGCGACCAAGTCATTGACGCCATGGACGCTGTGGGCCGCACTCTCCCCTCCGCCCTGCGGGAGACCGGCAAGGGCGGCTTGGCCGCCACCCCCGCCGGACGGGCCATTGCCCAGCAGCAGATTACCCCCGCCCCCTGAGTGATTACAGCTTCTTCAGGTCCCCAATGACCCCCTGAATCATACTCTCCGGCACCCAGCTGGAGAGAAAGGCGGCCAGCTGCTCCAAAGTCACGGTGCGGGCCGCCCCCTTCACCGGGTGTTTGGACAGCATGGGAATTTTCCGCTGGAACACGCTGCGGCTGCGGGGATTATCCCACAGCTCTCCCAATGTAATCTGATTGTTGCGCAAGTCCATGTTTCATCACCTCACCCCCATCCTATGCGCCACACCCCCCACCTTTGACAGGAGGAATTGTCATGTGGAAACGCCATCGTTCCCCCGGCCCCAAGCCCCACCCCTTTGAGCGAAAGGGACTGCTGTACACGGTGTACTTTGTGCTGCGTGTGCTGGTGGTCCTCATGCTGGTGGCCGCCGTATTCAATCAAAATTATGAAAATGTGGCCCTGTGTGTCCTCACCCTGGTGCTGTTCATGCTCCCCTCCGCCTTCGAGCGGCGGCTGCGCATTGAACTGCCGGACACTCTGGAGATCATCATTCTGCTGTTTATCTTCGCTGCGGAGATTCTGGGCGAAATTCAGGACTACTACATCACCTTCCCCTACTGGGACACCATGCTCCACACCACCAACGGCTTTTTGTGCGCCGCCATCGGCTTTGCCCTGGTGGACATTCTCAACCGCACCGAACGGGTCTCTCTGAACTTGAGCCCCTTCTACATGGCGGTGGTGGCCTTCTGCTTCTCCATGACCGTGGGGGTGATGTGGGAGTTCTTCGAGTTCGCCATGGACCACTTTCTCCACTTTGACATGCAGAAAGACACCATCTTGAACGCCTTTTCCACCGTGAATCTGGACCCCAATCACGGCACCACGGCCATCATGGTGGACGGCATCCAGGACGTAATTCTGGTGATGGAGGACGGCACCCAGCGCGCCTTGGGGTTGGGCGGATACCTGGATATCGGCCTCATTGACACCATGGCAGACCTGTTCGTCAATTTCATTGGCGCTGTCATCTTCTCCATCATCGGCTTTTTCTATGTCAAGGGCCGTGGTCGCAGCCGCTTCGCCCCTCGGTTCATCCCCCAGGTTCTCCCCGAAGAAACCTCCTCCCAGGAGGAATAATCCCCCTGCATTTGGTGCATACTGCTCTTGGAATCTAAAACCAGGAGGTCAATGTCATGTACGAACAACCCAATCCCAGCATCAAATGCACCGTCTCCAGCTGCGCTCACCACAAGAACCAGTCCTGCACCCTCAACGAGATTCAGGTGGGCTGCTGTCAGAACAAGGTGGGCTGCTGCCAGGACACCGAGTGTGCATCCTTCCAGCTGGGGACCACCAACAGCTGCCACTAAAACTGGCGGGAAAAGGCATAGCCTTTCCCCACCGGTTTTGCACCCTGCTGCGCGCAAAGTTAGGCTGCAAAGGGCGCAGCCAAATTCACACTTGCAGGGTGAGAAGTATGTTCTCCCAGGCACATGTCCTGGGAGAACATGAATTTCAATTGCTTTCCCCGCCTGCGGGCGGGGAAACTCTGCGAAGCTAAGTCCTGGATGTGAACACACATCCAGGGCTTTTTTACATATCGCCAAAATTTCATTTACACCATCACACTATTTCGGTAGAGTGTAAAATTTTTGTGCTCCCGCATTTTAGTCATTGACAAACGGAGGGAAAGGGTCTATCATGGCTTTAATAGTCTAAAGCAAATAGTTGTCAACTGCGACGATCAGGCCAGTAACCCCCTTGTCGGCAGCCCAGAGAGAAGGCGTTTGGTGCAAGTCCTTCCTGCTGTGGGTGTGGTGAATCTCCCCTGGAAGCAGTCCGGCTGAACTCTCTGAGAGAAAGTAGGCAGGATCGGCCCCCGCCGTTATCGGGATCAAGTGCCCCCTGAGTGGGGGAATTTAGGTGGTACCGCGGAGCGCAGCTTCGTCCTAATGGAGGATGAAGTTGCGTTCTTTTTCTATCCAAAGGAGGGTTTAGCATGTTAATGAGGGGTTCTCAAATTGTGATGGAGTGTCTGCTGGAGCAGGGCGTGGACACGGTGTTCGGCTATCCGGGAGGTACCATTCTCAACATTTACGATGAGTTTGAGCTCCACGGCTACAAGGACAAAATTCACCACTACCTCACCTCCCATGAGCAGGGAGCCAGCCACGCCGCCGACGGCTACGCCCGGTCCACCGGAAAGGTGGGTGTATGCTTTGCCACCTCCGGCCCCGGCGCCACCAACCTGGTCACTGGCATCGCCACCGCCTACTACGACTCCTCCCCGGTGGTGTTCATCACCTGCAACGTCAGTGAGAACCTCATCGGCAAGGACTCCTTCCAGGAGGTGGACATCACCGGTATCACCATGCCCATCACCAAGTGCAACTACCTGGTCAAGGACGTGGGTCAGCTGGCCGACGTCATCCGGGAGGCCTTTGCCATCGCCCGTTCCGGCCGTCCCGGCCCGGTGCTGGTGGACATCGCCAAGAACGTCACCGCCGCCACGGCGGACTACCAATACCTGCCCGTGTCCCAGCACCCCAACCACGGCCGTCTGGCCAACCTGATGCGGCGCACCGGCCGAGACCTGGGCACCCCGGAGCCGGACCACGGGGACATCCAGAAGCTGCTGGATTTGATTGCCCAGGCAGAACGCCCCATGGTGCTGGTGGGAGGCGGCGTCATCCGCTCCCGGGGGGCGGTGCCTGAGTTCCGCAAGTTCATTGAGACCCTGGACGCCCCGGTGGGCTCCACCATCATGGGCGGCGGCGCCTGTCCCGGCGACCACCCCCTGTTCACCGGCATGGTGGGCATGCACGGCTCCCACGCCTCCAACATCGCCACCACCGAGTGCGATTTGCTCATCGCCATCGGCTGCCGCTTCTCGGACCGGGTGGCCACCGACCCCGCCATCTTCGCCAAACAGGCCAAAATCGTACATATCGACATTGACCGGGCGGAGATCGACAAAAATGTTCTCACCTACCACCACATCATCGGAGACGCCAGAAGGGTGCTGGAGCTGCTCAACGCCCAGCTTCCCCCCCACGACTACACCCAGTGGAAGGCCCAGGTGTTCTCCCGCAAGGAGCTGCCCCTGAAAAAGGACGATGTGCTCCACGCCCACGAGGTGCTGGAGACCATCCAGGACCTCACTGACGGCAAGGCCATCATTGCCACCGACGTGGGCCAACACCAGATGTGGTCCTGTCAATACTACCACTTCTCCCGCCCCGGCCAGCTGCTCACCAGCGGCGGCTTCGGCACCATGGGCTTCGGCCTGGGGGCCGCCATGGGAGCCAAGGTGGGCAACCCGGACCAGATCGTGGTCCACTGCACCGGAGACGGCTGCTTCCGCATGAACTGCCACGAGCTGGCCACCCTGGAGCACTACCACATCCCGGTGATCACCGTCATCTTCAACAACGGCACTCTGGGCATGGTTCGCCAGTGGCAGAACCTCATTTACAACAAGCGATTCTCCCAGACCGACCTGGACCGTGGCCCCGACTTTGTCAAGCTGGCCGAGGCCTACGGCCTCAAGGGCTTCCGGGCCGGGACCCAGGCAGAATTTGAAGAGGCCTTCCGTCAGGCCCTTCAGGTCGGCTGCGGCTGCGTCATCGACTGTGCCATCCGCATGGATGCCATGGTCCACCCCATGGTCAGTGCCGGTACCCCCGTCACCGACTTCATCTTGGACTGAGAGGAGGGCCACTATGAACAATCCCGTTACCCGACACACCCTGTCTGTACTGGTGGAAAACACCCCCGGCGTCCTCTCCCAGGTCTCCCGGCTCTTCTCCCGCAAGGGGTACAACATCGAGTCTCTGGCCGTGGGCACCACCGACGACCCCGAGGTGTCCCGTATCACCATTGAGGTGACCTGTGACAACCTGATGATCGAGCAGATCATCAACCAGCTGCGCAAGCTCTTCTGTGTCTACTCCGTGCGGCTGCTCCCCCCCGCCTCCTCCATCCGGAGGGAGCTGGTGCTCATCAAGGTCAAGGCCGAGGGCCGGGACGTGCGCAACGAGGTGATTCAGATCGCCAACATCTTCCGTGCCACCATCATCGACGTGTCCACCAAGAGCTTGACCCTGGCGGTCATCGGCCAGGAGTCCAAGGACGACGCTCTGGAAAAGCTCTTGTGTGAGTTCGGCATCCTCGAGCTGGTGCGCACCGGTATGGTGGCTTTGGAGCGCGGCGAGGCCACCATCAACGACAACGACGACAACAAAGAGACCGACGAATTTGATCTTGGTAAAAATGTGCTCTAATTTTACATATTCAACCTTCAAAGGAGTGTTTTATCATGGCTAAGATGTACTACGAAAAGGATTGCGACCTCAACTACCTCACTGGCAAGAAGATTGCCATCGTGGGTTACGGCTCCCAGGGCCACGCCCACGCCATGAATCTGCGTGATTCCGGCTGTGACGTGATCATCGGCCTGTACAAGGGCGGCAAGAGCTGGCCCGTGGCAGAGAAGGACGGCTTCACCGTCATGGAGACCGCCGAGGCCACCAAGATTGCCGATATCATCATGATCCTCATCAACGACGAGCGTCAGGCCGATATGTATAAGAAGGACATCGCCCCCTACCTCACCGCTGGCAAGGCTCTGGCCTTCGCCCACGGCTTCAACATCCACTACGGCCAGATCAAGCCCCCCGCCGATGTGGACGTGTTCATGATCGCCCCCAAGGGCCCCGGCCACACCGTCCGCTCCCAGTTCGTGGCGGGCAAGGGCGTGCCCTGCCTCATCGCCGTGGAGCAGGATGCCACCGGCAACGCCTATCAGATTGGCCTGGCCTATGCCGCTGGCATCGGCGGCGCCCGTGGCGGCGTGATGGAGACCACCTTCGCCGACGAGACCGAGACCGACCTGTTCGGTGAGCAGGCCGTGCTGTGCGGCGGCGTGGTGGAGCTGATGCGCCTGGGCTTCGAGACCCTGGTGGAGGCCGGTTACGCCCCTGAGAACGCCTACTTCGAGTGCATCCACGAGATGAAGCTGATCATCGACCTCATTAACAAGGGCGGCGTGGCCATGATGAACTACTCCATCTCCGACACCGCCGAGTACGGCGAGTACGTCTCCGGCCCCCGTGTCCTGCCCTACGAGCAGACCAAGGCCAACATGAAGGCCGTGCTCACCGACATCCAGAACGGCAAGTTCGCCGGGGCCTGGATTGCCGAGAACAAGAATGGCCGCACCTTCTTCAACGCCTCCCGCCGCCAGCTGGCCCGCCACCCCATGGAGACCGTGGGCGCCGAGCTGCGTAAGAATATGCTGTGGGGCGACGACGCCGATCCCGACACCGCTTCCAACTAATTCAAAACCTCAAAAGCGGCCTGACCCCCTAGGGCCAGGCCGCTGTTACTTCTCTTTTTGTTCCTCTGCCCTGGAATATCCCTGCCAGCCTGGCAGGGACGCTCCGCTGGGGTCTCTTTCTCAGCGATGAGAAAGAGACGAAAGAATCGCCAAAGGCGGGGCCTTCCCCCGCCTTGTGGAATCCACCCCGCGGTACTGGGTGGATGTGCGTCTTTCTCTGTTCGGCCCTTGGCCCGGTGGGGTCACATAGATGGCGTGGAGATTCTACCGAACGTACCTGCTTCTCTGTGTGGTTGTCCTTCTGTTGCCAGGGCCTTACCCTGGTGTGCAACTGTTCCCAGTTGCCGGAAGCCTAGCTGACGGCGGCGGGAACGCCGCTTGGCCAGGGTAGGCCCAGATATAGAAACCGCCCGGCTATAGGGCCAGCTGCCCAAGGTGGCCTGGTGTGGTGGCAGTACAAGGTGCCACAGCAAGGGTAACGGGCCGAACGTAGTCTTGACGCAGTTCCAGCCTCGTACCCCAGGGGGGTACTTAGGGGGGAACGCCCTAAGCGGGTTTTGGTTCCTTTTGCCCGTTCAAAAGGAACCCCCAGCGGGAAGCGTCCCCGCCAGGCTGGCAAGCCTGTACCCAAGGACAAATAGAACAGCACTCCCGCCATCTGCCGGATGGCTCACCCCTTCCTCTATCTATGGGAAGTTTTCCATACAAAAACTACTCAAAGGAGTTTTCCCTATGCGCTCTGATGTTGTGAAAAAAGGCATCCCCGCCGCCCCCAACCGCTCCCTGCTCTACGCCTTGGGCTACACCAAGGAGGAGCTGGAGCGGCCTCTCATCGGCGTGGTATGCTCCTATAACGAGATCGTCCCCGGCCACATGAACCTGGACAAGATCGCCGAAGCCGTGAAGGCCGGTGTCCGGGCCGCCGGAGGCACCCCCGTGGAAGTGCCTGCCATCGCCGTGTGCGACGGCATCGCCATGGGCCACGTGGGCATGAAGTACTCCCTGGTCACCCGGGACCTCATTGCCGACTCCACCGAGGCCCTGGCCATGGCCCACCAGTTCGACGGCCTGGTGATGATCCCCAACTGTGATAAGAACGTCCCCGGCCTGCTGATGGCAGCTGCCCGGGTGAACATCCCCACCATCTTCTGCTCCGGCGGCCCCATGCTGGCAGGCAAGCTGCCCGACGGTCGCCGCACCTGCCTGTCCCACATGTTTGAAGCCGTGGGCGCCTACTACGCCGACAAGCTGGACGAGGCCGGGGTGGAGGAGTACGAGAACGCCGCCTGTCCCACCTGCGGCTCCTGCTCCGGCATGTACACCGCCAACTCCATGAACTGCCTCACCGAGGCCATCGGCATGGGCCTCAGAGGCAACGGCACCATCCCCGCCGTGTGGTCCGCCCGTCTGCGTCTGGCCAAGCACGCCGGTATGCAGGTGATGGAACTGGTGAAGCGAGACATCAAGCCCCGGGATATCATGACCCCCGCAGCCTTCCACAACGCCGAGACGGTGGACATGGCCCTGGGCTGCTCCACCAACACCATGCTCCACCTGCCCGCCATCGCCCACGAGTGCGGCATTGAGCTGGATTTGGACATGTCCAACCAGATTTCTGCCAACACCCCCAACCTGTGCCACCTGGCCCCCGCCGGGGAGAGCTACATGGAGGACTTGGAGCAGGCAGGCGGCGTGTACGCCGTCATGGCCGAGCTGACCAAGAAGGGCCTTCTCAACACCGACGTGATGACCGTCACGGGCAAGACCATGGGTGAAAATCTGGAGGGCGTTGTGAACCGGGACCTGGAGACCATCCGCCCCATCGACCACCCCTACTCTGCCGACGGCGGCATCGCCGTCCTGAAGGGCAATCTGGCCCCCGAGGGCTGCGTGGTCAAGCGCTCCGCCGTGGCCCCTGAGATGATGACCCACCAGGGCCCCGCCCGGGTCTTTGACTGCGAGGACGACGCCATTGAGGCCATCTACGCCGGGAAGATCGTCCCCGGCGACGTGGTGGTCATTCGCTATGAGGGCCCCAAGGGTGGCCCCGGTATGCGGGAGATGCTCAACCCCACCTCTGCCATTGTAGGCATGGGCCTGGGCTCCTCGGTGGCCCTCATCACCGATGGCCGCTTCTCCGGCGCCACCCGTGGCGCTGCCATCGGCCACGTGTGCCCCGAGGCCGCGCAGGGCGGCCCCATCGCCCTGGTGGAGGACGGCGACCTCATCACCGTGGATATTACGGGCTGCGCCATCACCCTCCACGTGGACGAGGAGACCCTGGCCGCTCGAAAGGCCGCCTGGGTGTGCCCGCCCCCCAAGGTGACCCACGGCTATCTGGCCCGGTATGCCAAGCTGGTGACCTCCGCCAGCCGTGGCGCTGTGCTGGAGTAAGCAGCGTTTCTCTCTTCCATAATGTCAAACATGCCCGGCGCATCCTGAGGGAGCGCCGGGCATGTTCTTTCATTCCATTTCCAGATTTGGGTTGATGCGCCGGACATAGGCATCAAATTGTGGCACCGTAAAGTCGATTTCTCCGTGTGATGTGGGATAAATCATGCCCTTGCTGATGAGTTGTGCCCGGATGGGGGAGATGGAGGACACCGACTTATTCATCAGTTTCGCCACATTGGCAATGGTACAGGGGAGCTTGCCGCACTTGACCATAGCAGCGATAAATGCCTTTTCCCGTGGGGTACACCGCTGGTAGCGCACAGCGAAAAATCCCTTGTCCAGCAGCTCCCAGAACTTCGGCTCAGCCTCTTGGACATCCTCCAAGGTAATAGTGGGCTTGTCCGGAGTGACTTGCCACACAGAACTGCACATCTGCTGGATGAAATACGGATAGCCCCCTGTCTGGGCTATGATATGCTCCACAGCGGCGCTGTCATACGCCACCTCAAAGTCCTCCGCAGGCACCGTAATCGCTGCGGCAGCCTCCTCCGGTTTCAGCGGTCCCACTACTTCATACTGAAACAGCCGCTCGGCATAGGAGCACGCCTCCTCCACCTCCTGTAAAATCTTAGGAAGGCCCGCACAAAAGGCCATAATGGGCAGTCGCAGCTGATTGCAGCGGTGTAGGGCCACGATGAGACCCGCAATTTCCTCTCGTCTCAGATATTGCATCTCGTCAATAAACAGACAAATGGTGTCTCCGGAACTCTGAGCGGCCTTGCCCAGCTGGGTCATCAGATCGGTCAGGTCGTTGGAATACACCCCACTGACAAACCCCGCCTCGGGGTCCACCCCAAAGGAAACTTCCCCCTCCTCCAGCTTATACTGGATGCGAAACGCCTTCAGGAGGGCAAGAAACCTGCGGGCAAAATCCTTTGCCGTGGTCTGAAAGCTCACCTCGTGGGCAATGCGTTGTAGAGAGACCAGCAGATTCTGGGTGAATTTCCCATCCGAATCCGCCTCGATGTGGTCAAATAAAATCCCATAGCCCTCCGCACTGTTCTCGATGGTGTTGAGGAGAACGGTTTTTCCCACTCCACGTAATCCATAATAAATCATGGACTGCTGGGGATATCTTTTTTGAAGCGCCAGCAAGCTCTGCTCCGCATGGGAGATTAGCCCCTCACGCCCCGCCAAATACGAGGGCATGAATCCGGCCCCTGGCGTATAGGGATTAGAATGCGTCATGGTAAACCTCCTTCGCCACAGTAGCGATACGAATCTATTGCAAAATATACGGTTTTTTTCACCCTGTGTTTCCTTGTTCTTCCTGAGTATAGTATACCCCTTGGGGTATGTCTCTGTCAATGGACGTTCCTCGCAAAAAGGCTGCAACAGGCACCTTCCGGGTGTCTGTTGCAGCCTTTTACACGATATTTCGCCATACGCCCCAGAGCAGAAGCACCACGGCCATGCCGCTCCACACCAGGGTCTCCCAGCGGGCGGTGGGGACGCTGCCCCGGCGGACATACACCACGGCACGATAGCCCAGCAGCCCTCCCAGAAGGGGCAGCAAAAGGAGCAGGACCGGATTGGCCTTCCAGGCCCCGGAAACGTCCAACCGCAACAGGGCCAGACACATGCGGGTCACACCACACCCGGGACATTGCAGCCCGGTGATGGCGTGGAAGGGGCAGGGAATGGACAGGTGGGTCAAGTTGACCCACGGGGCATACCCTATCCCTACCGCCGCCACCAGCAACAGCCCGGTGAGCAGGCGGCGCAGTCGCTGTCCAGGGGTCATGGTCAGAAGTTGGGGGTGTACTTGTTCAGCTCGTTCTGGATGAGAGCCAGGGTGACCAAGGTAAACCCAAAAATATTGAGCACCAGGAAGATGATGGGGAAGGAACCAGGGGCCACGCCGTGGTCGGCACGGGCTGCATCCAGCTTTTCGCCCATGCTCCATGCCCAGTACAGGCCGTAAATGCCACAGGTGATCAGGCTGAACACCAGGGACAACCCGCCGGAGGTTCCGGGGCGGTTGGTAACTCGGCCCACATCGTCGGTGGCCACCACGAACCAGTACATCCCGTAGATGCCGCAGGTGATGATGGACAGGACAATACACTTGGCAATGCTTCTGTTTTGACTCATGTCGATCTCTCCTTTCTCTTGCCCTCAGGATACCATAGCCCAGGTGGTTTGTCTATAAAAATCGCCCGTCAGAGCCGCTCTGACGGGCGGTGTTTTTTTAGGGGATTTGACTAAATTCTCGTGCTTTAGCCCTGCTTCAGCGCCTGGGCCAGCTGGTCGGGGCAGGAGGTAGGCTTGGAGCCACAGTGGATGCCCTCCATGCGGGAGATGGCCTCCTCACAGGTCATGCCCACCAACAGGGAGGAAATACCCTGGAGGTTTCCGTTGCAGCCGCCCACCACGCGCACGGCCTTGATGACGTCGTTGTCCACGTCAATTTCCATCTCGCGGGAGCAGACGCCCCGGGGGATATAGTGAATGGTTTTCATAGTCATATTCTCCTTCCTGGTGCATAGGCTTGTCTAGGGCGTATCTGAAAACAAAGGAATCGACGAATTTTCCACTAGCAACAGACAGATACAAGGCAAAAAACGCAGGAATCCTGGATGGATTCCCAGGATTTTTAACGCAGTAGCTGGCGTTGATGGTTGGAAAAGTCAAGAATTCCGGCTTTTCAGATCGCCCTCAGGTCACAACACAATCAAACCGTAACGGTTGCTCAGTTCCCGCAGCTCCTCGGCGTCCAAGTCGCCGGTGCCGTCATAAAAGGCCCGGCCCTGGTAGTAGCGCAGGGCCTGCTCCAGCAACTGAGGCACGTCCGACCACAGGCACAGGGCCTTGTTGACGGCGTACTGGTGCTCGGCGAAGATATCCACGTCGTCCTGCTCCAGAATGGAGATCTTCACCGCGCCCACCGGGTCGTCCTCCGCCTCGATGATGTCCTCCAGCAGCTTGGGGGTGCACTCCAGCTCCTCTCCCACGTCCACCGTGCGGGTGACAAAGCAGGGGGAGGTGCCGGTGGCACAGGGGATGACGTCGGGGTCCTTTTTCTGCACCACATAGGGGTAGGTCACCACGTCCCCATCCACCACGTAAAACAGCGGCACGCTGGCGTAGCGGGACAGCTCTTCCAGCTGCTCCAGGGCCAGTTCCTTGGGACAGTTGAGGCCAAAGGCGGCGGCGCCCATGCCCTCTGCCACAAACAGGGCGGCCAGCATATGCACCCGGGTGGCGGACTCGCCCTCCTCGTTGCAGGACCAGGACACCCACAGGGGGCCGTAGCCCAGCTCTCGGGCGGCCAGAATGGCGGCCCGGCACTCGGCCATGCCGATCATGCAGTTGATGTGTACAGGGCCCTGTCCCGCCCCCAGCTGGGCACGGTATTCCTCTACCAGGTGGTCAAATTCCGCCTCTCCGGCGGGTGGCACGTCCAGCCCCAGAGGGCCGACACGCCGCTGAAATATGGGAACCGCTGCATCCATGTGTTCCATGTCGTACTCCTTCATTTTGGTTGGGTCTCAGTGTTGCTTGCGCAGTCTTTCTAAGGGGGTAGTATATCAAATTCTGTCGTCCATGGCAAGGGCATCCCCCAACAAAAGGGGGAGCAGAGGCTCGAACAAGACACCCTCCCGCACGTCGGTGCCCAGGGCGGCGGTGTAGGAGGCACAGCGGGTGATGAAGTGGGCCGCTCGGCTCACACCCCGCTCCAGGCTCTCCCCCATCACCAGGCTGCCCGTGAGCACAGCGGCAAACAGGTCTCCGGTGCCCGGGTACTCCCCAGGCGCCCGCACCGCCACAGTGGTGCCGCTGGCTCCGGTGGTGTGGTCAAACCACACCGCTCCGGTATAGCCCGGCTCGGGGGTCACTCCAGTGACCACCACCGACCGCTGTCCCTGGCCGGACAGCTCCACGGCCAGGTCTTCCCCCCGCTGGTCCAGCAGAGCATCGGGAGCCAGACCCAGGAGAATGGCCGCCTCGGTGAGGTTGGGGGTGATAACCTGGGCCTTCTGGCACAGGTCCCCCATGGCCTGGGCCATCTCGGTGGTGATGGAGGTATACAGCTTGCCGTGGTCTCCCAGCACCGGGTCCACCACCACCTGGGTGTTCTCCCCGGACAGCCGCTCCACCGCCTCCATGGCCTGGTGGATTTGGGCAGCGCTGGCCATGTATCCGGTGTAAATGCCGTCAAAGCGCAGGCCCAGCTCCTCCCAGTGGCGCAGGGTGCCGTCCACCTGCCCGGTGAGGTCGGTGCGCTGGACGGGACCAAAGCCGCCGGTATGGGTGGAGAGCACCGTCCCCGGCAGGGGACAGCACTGCATGCCCATCACCGACAGCACCGGGAGAATCACCGCCAGGGAACACCGCCCATAGCAGGACAGATCGTGTATGGCCGCTACCTTTCGCATTTGCATCTACCTCATCTTCGTTTTACACACCATTATACCCTCCCCACTGGGGAGTGGCAACGGGCTTTCTTTACAAACTCGCCCGCCCTTGCTATACTGGAAAAAAGCAAAAACCACAGATTCTAAGGAGGATTTTCATGAAACAGCTCGCTTGTTTTCTCACAGCCGGCGCCATGCTCCTCACCCTGTGCGCATGCTCTGGCTCCCCCGCTTCTTCCCCCTCTCCCGACCCCACGCCCACGGTGGAGCCCACCCCTACCCCGCCCCTGTACACCAATCCTCTCACCGGAGAGGCCACCGATACCGATCTCAGCGGGCAAAAGCCCGTCACCGTGGTGATGAACAACATCAAGGTGGCCATGCCCCAGCAGGGCAACTCCACCGCCGACATCATCTATGAGGCCATTGCCGAGGGCGGCATCACCCGGATGCTGGCCGTGTATCAGGACCCCGCCGACCTCACCACCATCGGCTCGGTGCGCTCGGCCCGGGACTGCTTCTTGGACCTGGCCCTGGGCCATGACGGGGTGTTCGTCCACGCCGGAGGCAGCCACTACGTCTACGACACCATCGCCCAGCTGGGGGTCAACGACGTGGACGGCGTGAAGGGCACCAACGCCTCGGGCATCTTCTTCCGGGACCCGGACCGTACACCGGGAGTGTCCTACGCCTGGGAGCACACCCTCATGGCCGACGGGAAAGCCATGGTGGAAAAGCTCACCGCCAACGGCCTGCTGGGCCCCCACTCGGAAGGATACAAGTACGAGATGAGCTTCACCGAAGACGGCACTCCCCAGGACGGGCAGGCGGCCAACACCATCACCGTCACCTACTCCAACTACAAAAACACCGTCTTCCAGTACAACCAGGACAAACAAGTCTACCTGGTGGAGCAGTACGACAGTCCCTTCATTGACGGCAACGACGGCTCCCAAATCTCCACCACCAACGTGCTGGTGCTCCAGACCGACTACTCCACCATGGATGACGGCTACTACAGCGACGTCTCCCTCACCTCCGGCACGGGCTATTTCGCCTGCGGCGGCAAGATGATTCCCATCAACTGGGAGAAGGGAGACCACTACAACCAACTGCGCTACTACACCCAGGACGGCAAGCCCCTGACGCTGGGGGTGGGCAAGAGCTTTGTGTGCATTGTCCCCACATCCCGGGACGTGGTAGCTGAATAATCTAGCAAAAAACGGAGAAAGCCGTGGCTTTCTCCGTTTTTCTGCTTTATATGTACTTCTTTGGCGTTCCCCGGTAGGGGCCGTGGCTTACCCGGCCCATTGGTGCCCTGGCCTTGTCCTGGGAGATTCGGGAGGAGCAAGCCCCTCCCCTACGCCCAGCAACCCAAGAAATACGGCAATGTCTAGGGCCTGCATTTTCCATTATTCATTTATCATTCTTCATTTTTTTAGCCTTTCATTTCCGCCAGCTCTTCGCTGGGGGCCAGAGGCAGCGTGACCATGGCCTTGAACAGGTCTCCGTCGATCTCAATCTGGAAGGTACCCTTTTGCAGCTCGGTCATGGACTGGGCAATGGACAGGCCTAAGCCGCTGCCATCGGTGGACCGGGACTCGTCGCCCCGGACAAACCGCTCCATGAGCCGCTCCACCGGCACGTTCAGGGCCTCCCGGGAGATGTTCTTCATGGACAGGGTGGCGCTCTTGTCGTCGTAGTGCAGCTCCACATACACCCGGGAGCCCTCCAGGGCGTACTTGGCGCAGTTGCCCAGCAGGTTGTCCAGCACCCGCCACAGTCTCCGGCCGTCCGCCATCACCCACACCGGGTGGTCGGGCAGGGTGCGAACCACCGCCAGCCCTGCGGCCTGGAGCCGTTCCTCGTACTCGCCCAGGGCCTGATCTGCGATTTCTCCCAGGTCCAGCCGGGCCAACTCCACCGACAACACGCCGGTGGACGCCTTGGAGGCCTCCACCAGGTCCTCGGTAAGCTTTTTCAGGCGGTTACTCTTGCGCTCCAGCACGTTGATATACTCCTCCACCCGCTCGTTGGCCATGGGCTCCTTTTTCAGAAGGTCCACATAGTTGATGATGGAGGTGAGGGGGGTTTTCAAGTCGTGGGAGACGTTGGTGATGAGCTCGGCTTTGAAGTGCTCGCTGCGCATCCGCTCCGCCACCGCCTGGGAGATGGACTGGCCCAGGTTGTTCAGCTGCTGGGCGTGCTCCCGCAGGTCGTGGGGCATGTGGTGGCAGGAGATCTGCACGTTCAGATTGCCCTTGAGCAGTTCCCCGGTACAGCGGCGAATCTGCTTCCAGCAGTGGGCCCAGCTGCACAGGTACACCACCAGCACCACGCTGATGACCACCCAGAGAAACACGGCATTGCTCATCAGCAACACCAGAGACACCAGCATATAGAGACAACCTCCCATTCCCACACGCCAAACCAGGGGAATGGTACGGCGGACCATCCCCAGAATCTTTTTTATCCGTCCCCAGGCCCACCACAGCAGGGTGCTGCGGACCAGGGTATGGCTCTTAAGGCGGGCGCTTACGGTGGTCAGCAGCCCCGCAGTCATCGCGGTCATGGCCGCCATTCCTCCTCCCACCAGCAGTAGCTGGAGCTTCATGGGCATTATCGTATATGTGATATCCATAATGGCTTCTTCCACCAGCCCGCTCACCGGGTAACTGGCCAGGAGAAACAGAGCCACCAGAATCAACTCCCCGGGCAACCGATGGAACCAATTCAAATAGACGCCCTCGGTACCCTTGCGGCATCCGGCGCCCACGCACAGGAACACCAGCATGGCAATGCCCACCGCCACACACACCAGGTTCAGCACCAGCATGGCCACGTTGTGGTTTTTCCACCAGTCCAGGCCCAGATAGGCCTTGGCGTAGGAGTCCCCCTCCACGGCCAGGGAGGTGTTCACCCACAGTACCAGGTCCAAAGCCACGGCACCCTCGGTCCAGCCCTCCTCTGCATTGGTGGTCCAGCCCTCGGCATCCAGGTCGTAATGATAGCCGAAGACGTTGGACCTGATGACGTTTTGCACCGATGGGGCATAGGCAAACACCCCGAACTGGGTGGTGATGCGCAGCATGTCGCCCTTACCTTCCCCGTCTAAGTACACCGCTGTCAAATCCACGCTGCTGGGGTCCTCCCGGTACTGCTGCACCGCCGCACTCAGCTCATAGGCCCAGGTATCGCTCTCCACGCGCCGAGGACTGGCAGGCGGGTTGCGGATGGTATCCACCACATCCGCCCACTTGGTGCCCACGTCACTGCGCACGTCCATCTCCAGGTTGGAGACGTAGTACTCCCCCCAGTAGATGCCCTCCGGCTGGGAGGGACGGGCCTGGGTGGTATTCCCCTGGAGGACACCGCCCTCCGGGTCCAGCAGCTGCCAGCGCAGGTTGGTGTTGTTCCACTGGTACTGCTGCTCCAAATCCGACTTCATCTGCTGCTCATAGCTGCTCAGAGACCCCAGCTCCTGCTCGGTGTAGATGAGGTCCAGCAGGTAGCTGATCTGTTGCAGGTCCTGGTTTTCCAGGTAGCGAATGGTGTAGCCACCCGCTGCCGAGGTCTGGCCCCAGATCACATTGAGATTTACCATCTGGTAGCAGCCCATCACGGCCGCAATGGCAAAGGTCACCACCGCCAGCAGGAACGCCCCTGCTTTCAGCACCGGGTTTTCCCGTGCTCTCATACCATCTTCTCCATTTTATAACCCAGGCCCCACACCACTTTCAGATAGTGGGGGTTGGCCGGGTCGATTTCGATTTTTTCCCGCAGGTGGCGAATGTGCACCGCCACGGTGTTCTCCGACCCCAAAACCGGGTCGTTCCACACCAGCTGATAGATCTGGGCAGTGGAGTACACCCGCCCGGGGTTCTTCATCAGCAGATGGAGAATGTTGTACTCAATGGGGGTGAGGTTGATGACCTCGCCGTCCACCCGCACCATCTTGGCCGCGTCGTCCAGCACCAGGGCCCCGTTGCGCAGCACGCCCTGCTCGTCGCCGCTCTGCTTGCCACCCAGGGTGGTGTAGCGGCGCAGCTGGCTCTTGACCCGGGCCAGCACCTCGATGGGGTTGAAGGGTTTGGTGATGTAGTCATCCGCCCCGATGTTCAGCCCCAGCACCTTGTCGCTGTCCTCGCCCTTGGCGGTGAGGAGAATGATGGGGATATTCCCATCCTCCCGCATCCGGGCAGTGGCGCGAATGCCATCCATTTTTGGCATCATCACGTCCATGAGCACCAGGTCAATGCCGCCAGCTTCCACGGCCTCCAGGGCCTCCTGTCCGTTGTATGCCTCTACGGTCTGATATCCCTCACTGGTGAGGTAAATTTTTAACGCAGATACAATGTCATGGTCATCATCACAGATTAGAATCTTGTACATCCTTCCATGCCCTCCCGCTGTTTCTGATCTGCTTCTATACTACCAATCTTCCCCTTAAGTTGCAACCACTCAAAGTATTAAGATATGGTTAACACATACTGGGAAATCTTTGTTCGGCGACATTTCTCCCCCTTCATTGACTTTTTGCCCGGTATTCGGTATACTATACCCGACTCTTGCGACTAGAATTTTACTAAATACGCCCATAGGGCATGGAGGTAGGAATTATGAAGGGTATTATCTTGGCTGCCGGACGGGGCACCCGTCTCTATCCGATGACCCGACCCGTCTGCAAACCCCTGCTGCCTGTCTACGACAAGCCGCTGATCTATTATCCCCTGGCCGTGCTGATGCAGGCCGGCATCCGTGACGTGCTGGTGATTGTGCCCCCCGGAGAGGTGGACACCTTCGCCGCTCTGCTGGGGGACGGCTCCCAGCTGGGCATGAACATCCAGTACACCGTGCAGCCTGTGGCCCGTGGCATTGCTGACGCCCTGCTCATTGGCCGTGACTTCGTGGACGGGGACGACGTGTGCCTGGTGCTGGGCGACAACATCTTCTGGTCCCCCAACTTCCAGCAGCTTTTGAAGCAGGCCGCTGACAACAACCAGGGCGCCACCGTCTTCGGCTGCTACGTGGACGACCCCCGCCCCTTCGGCGTGGTGGAGTTCGATGAGAACGGCAAGGCTATCTCCATTGAGGAGAAGCCCCAGAACCCCAAGTCCAACTACATCGTGCCCGGCCTGTACTTCTACGACGGACAGGCCATGGACATCGCCGCCAACCTCACCCCCTCCGCCCGGGGCGAGCTGGAGATCACCGACGTAAATCTGGCGTATCTGCACCAGGGCCAGCTCCAGGTGGTGCCCATGGAGGACAACTACGTGTGGCTGGACGCTGGCAACGCCGGCAGCATGCTCCAGGCCGCCCAGACCATCCACGACCTGCAGGGCCAGGACCACTATGTGGGCGTCATTGAAGAAATCGCCTACCGGGAGGGCTGGATCTCCCACGACCAGCTGCAACAGCTGGGCCAGGAGCTGTCCATGACCGAGTACGGTCAGCACCTGCTGTCCCTGTAAGCCCAAACTATCAAGATAAAAAATTCCCTTTGGCCTGAGCCAAAGGGAATTTTTTTGACATCTCCACCAGGGCAGGGGTTTGTGGAACTGTGCGGAACCAAGAGTTGGCCGCCGCCCCGTTGACAACCGGAAACATGGGGGCTATTCTGGTGGAAGATACAGGCTATTTCGCCCGGTTTCACCATCGCCCTTTCCCCGTTGTAAGGAGGTTCAACCAATGGATATTCAACTTCTCGCCATGGATTTGGACGGCACGTCCCTGCAAGCCGACCACCTGAGCTTTACCCCCCGTCTCCACCAGGCTCTGGCGGAGGCCCACGCCAAAGGGGTGGCCATCGTGCCCACCACCGGACGGCAGCACTTTCTCCTCCCGCCTCCGGTGCAGACGGGAGCGGCATGGGAAAACCTGTGCATTTTGTGCAACGGCGGCGAGATTCGCCGCATTGCCACCGGAGAGCTGCTGCGTGGCCACTACATCCCCCCCGAAGTGGCTCAGGCGGTGGTGGAGCTGGCGGGAGAATACCACTTCCCCGTGGAGCTGTCCGCCCAGGGCCACATGTACCTGACCCAGGAGAGCTGGGACATGGAGCAGCCCTACCGGGAGTTCATCGGCTACCACCTGGATGTGGTGCTGGGCAAGCGGGGCGTGGTGGTGGACGACCTCGTCCGCACCGCCCACACGCCAGAGCTGAATATCGACAAGATCAACCTCCCCCACATCCCCGATCCCCTCCGGGACCAGGTCTGTGCCCGGCTGGACGCCCTGCCCCTCAATCACTTCTGGTCCGGGCCCCACACCATTGAGATCGCCCACACCCAGAGCACCAAGGGCAACGCCCTGCGGGAGGTGTGCGGGCTGCTGGATATCGACCCCGCCCACGTCATGGCCATCGGGGACAGCGGCAACGACCTGTCCATGCTCCAGGCCGCCGGGTTCTCGGTGGCCATGGGCAACGCCGCCCCCCACATCCAGGCGGCGGCGGACGCCGTCACCCTGCCCTATGACCAGGACGGGGCCGCCCTTGCCATTGAGCGGTATATTCTCAATAAGTGAAACCCCTGCATCAAAGGGTCTGTTGCAAAATCAATATCACTTATATTGTGTTGACATCATAAAAGTATAATGTTACAGTAAACATAACATGGGGTGCGATAACGGGGAACGCAGTAGGTTTCCAGCGGATGTGTGAATCATGTTTTTTCACCTAGTTGATGATAATATGCACCCTAGTCTACTCTCTTGGCAGAGCCTATGTGGAAACAGTGTTAGAATGGAAAGCGGATAAGAGAGAAGAAGTTTTTCATATTTTTGCTGTCATATTGGGTAAAAGAAGATTTTTAATACATTTGATGCGAATAAAGTTCATTAAAGATAGAGTTTGATATAGAAAAGAGGAAGAGTATGGAAGTGTTAATTTTTATTTTGACGATTATATTCTCTATTTCAGCTGAGGTGACAGTTGGAATTAGATTTAATCTTCCAGGAATAGGGGGTATTGTGGGAATCGCTTTTATTGGCGCAGTTCTTTTGTACACAATTCGGCATAAGCACAAATAACAAGAGGGGTATCCCCCTCTTGTTATTTTATGCTGTTTAGTATTCGGTTATATGTCCTGTATTACTCATTCTAATAGCCATTTCCACCATTTTTTCTGTTCCAACACTAAATCCGATACCAAACGAAACAGGGAGTGAAAGGGATGGTGATACGCCGACAACTGTATGACCATATGCAAATACAAAGGCAGCTTCTTTGATGTAATCGGTTCCAGTGCGCATTACTTGAACATAAAAATTGCCGGTCTTGGCATAATACGCTCCATATTGGTCCGAGTCTCCAGAGCCAACGGGAACTTTGGCGTATGCATGGTCATAGGGAGAATCGCAAACAATAGTGAGCCGGTTACTGTATTTATATTCTCCTGAGCGGCTATAATAATTTGCGTTTGCATAAGAAGTCGCAGAGTAGAAGGCTAGATTGATTGATTGACCATTGGTATTAGTGCCTTGCCAACGAATAGCCATTAAATCAATAATTGGTTCTCCGGCAAGAAGAGGGACATTTGACCACTCCCAGTACACTCGCACTTTAAGAGTTACTGAACTTGCAACTTCTTTATAAAATTTTGCTGTCATATCAGCAAAAACCCCACGCAGTTCAGGTTTATTTTCAATGGGTTCTCCATTGTAATTCTTTAGAATTGTAATTTGGCTACTACTATATCCCATATCTGAGAGTTCAGAGGCTGGCAAAGAAGCTCGTTCCAGGAGTTCATTCTCAATTGCATCCGATTTAATTAAATTTATATGAGTTTCTGACATTCCTTGATTACTAAGTTCTTTGTTGGAGAGCCTTCTTGAATGAGTGTAAATATCGTACTCATTTGTTGTTACGGAGTATGCCGCAGGTTCGGCTGGCATATCTGGGGCATCATTAGTGGCAAAAGCAACAGTTGACATTGCGAAAAGCATTCCAATGAGAAGAATGGATGATAAAAACCTTTTTCTAGCCACAGTAAACCCTCCTTATGTATTTCAAATCAATATTAATCTCCTGGCCCATTGGAACCCTCTCCTCTGCTTGTGCTTATCCACATTGCACAAAATATACAAGTATATTCTAATATAAACTACACAATACGTCAATGCTAATAACTGTTGATTCACAAAAATTAGTTTTAACCAACCAGTATCATGCTCATATGAGAGGATAGATATTTGACTTTTTACAGAAGTGGAGACAGGGCAGAGGAATACATACTACTACAGTCAGTATGGCGCGACCTATGAGATCGCCCATGTATGGCTGGGAGGGGGATGTGGTGTGGCTCAAGACCCCGGACCAGGCGTGTAAGCGGGTACGTGACGCCGACGATGAGATGAGGCAGGTGCTGCAAACGCAGTATGAACAGGCTGGGCTTGCGTCAAGTCTAAATTCGGCCTGTCACCCTTGCTGTGGCCCCTGTTTTTTCCACCACACCAGGCCACACTGGGCAGCTAACCCTAAACCTCTGTGGTTTCCACGTCCGGGCCTACCCCGGAAAGGCGGCGTTCCCGCCGCCGGGATCCATTGCCGCACTTCCTTGTTACGCTGTGGTAGGGGCCGTGGCTTGCCCGGCCCGCTGTCTCCCTGGCATTGCCCTGGGAGATTCGGGAGGGGCAAGCCCCTCCCCTACGCCAGCAACCCAAGGGAATTGGCGATTTACATGGCTTTTCCAGACCAAAAAGCCTCCCTCAGGGAGGGAGGTGGCATGGCGTAGCCATGACGGAGGGAGCCTGTAGAAACAGCCAAAGGGCTTTGACGCAATGGGCGGTGCGTACCGATGTGGTCGAAAATCCTGGCAAAGGTCTATGCCGTGTGAAAATTTGGCGGTACAGCCGCCCGCATGCTCCCTCAGTCTGCTCACGCAGACAGCTCCCTCCCGGAGGGAGCCCTGTGACTGGCTCTCAAACGCCTGTGGTACCACCACTCAACGGTCGTAAAATCTGAACCCGCTGGACCAACCCGCCCCCCACCAAGTCCGCCAGTGCCCAGCCGATGGGGATAGCCCACCAGATGGCCTCCACCCCAAACCAGGGGGCACAGGAGTAGGCCAGGAGCACCCGGGTGCCCAGGGAGATCACCGTCAGCAGCAGGGAGATACGGGGCTGAGCCACGGCCCGGAAATAGCCGTAGAGCAAAAACAGCACCCCGATGCCCACATAACAGGCCCCCTCAATGCGCAGGTATCCCACCCCCACCGCCAGAGACTGGGCCTGGTGGGGCGGGATAAAGATGCCCATGAGCTGAGGAGCCAGCACCCACACCAGGGCGGAGACCAGGGCGCAAAAGCCCAGCACCAGGGCCACGGCACTTTTGGTGCCCGCCCGGATGCGCTCTCCCCGGCCCGCTCCGTAGTTCTGGGAGATGAAGATGGAATAGGCATTTCCAAACTCCTGGGCGGGCATGTAGGCCAGGGTGTCAATTTTCACCCCGGCGGCAAAGGCGGCCATGACGGCGGTGCCAAAGCTGTTGACCAGCCCCTGCACCATGAGAATGCCGAAGTTCATCACCGACTGCTGGGCCCCGGTGGTGGAGGCATAGGCGAAAATCTCCGCCGCAGCCCGGCCTCGCACCCGCAGCCCCTGGCGCAGCAGCGGCTCCCGCAGCAGGGTATAGATGGCGATGCCCACCCCCGCCACTCCCTGGGCAATGACGGTGGCCGCCGCAGCTCCCGCCACGCCGCAGGGGATGACCGCCACCAGCAGCACATCCAGGCCGATGTTCAGCACCGTGCTCACCCCCAAAAACACCAGCGGCACCAGGGAGTTTCCCACCGCCCGCAGGAGGAAGGCGAAATAGTTGTAGAGGAAGATGAAGGGCAGTCCCACCAAGATCACCTGGACATAGGCATACATCATGGCGTACACGTCCTCCGGCGTGCTCATCCACCGCAAAATGGAGGGCAACAGGCCGTAGGACACCCCGGTGAGCACCACCGTCAGCCCCACAATGAGCACAAAGGCAGAGGCGATGTACTCCCCCAGCCGGCGCAGGTCTTTCCCGCCATAGCTGATGGAGAACAGCGCCCCGGCCCCCATACACATGCCCAAAATCAGGGAGGTCAAAAAGGTCATCAGGGTGTAGGCGCTGCCCACAGCCCCCAAAGCGTCGGTGCTGATAAACCGCCCTACAATCCAGGTATCCGCCAAGTTGTAGCACTGCTGTAGGATGTTGCCCAAAATCATAGGCAGGGCAAAGAGCAGCATGGTCCGGGTCACCGGGCCCGTGGTCAAATCTTGTCTCATTCTCTCCCGGCTTTCTCTCTCGTTTGCCTACCATTCTACCACAAAGGGTGGGAGTGGTACAACCGCAGTCAGGAGACAGGACACTGCCGCCCGGCGTGGTCGATGGTATAGTCCTCCCCGTACTCCCCCGGGAGGACCAGCTGGGAGATGGGCAGGAAGGTATACCCCTCCTGGAGCAGGGTCTCAATGATGGTGGGCAAAGCCTCGGGGGTGTGGAGGGCAGCATTGTGGAAGAGGACAATGCTCCCCGGCCCCACCCGGCTGGTGACCCGCTGGGTGATCTCCGAGGCAGAGATATCCTTCCAATCCAGGCTGTCCACGTCCCACTGTATGGGCTGGATGCCCATGCTGCGCACGGTGGTGATCACATGGTCGTCGTACTCCCCGTAGGGACAGCGGAACAGAGTGGGAAATTCCCCGGTGATGGCCTCAATTTTCTCCCCGCAGGTGGTGAGATTCTCCTTGATCTGCTCTGGGGTGAGGCTGTTGAAGTGGGCGTGGTCGTCGGAATGGCTCATGATCTCATGCCCCGCCTCGTGGAGGGCCTTCACCGACTCCGGGTATTTGTCCACCCACTCCCCCACCACAAAGAAGGTGGCCTTCACCTGGTATTTGTCCAGGATGTCAATGAGGGTCTGGGTGTCCTCGTTGCCCCAGGCCGCATCAAAGGACAGGGACACCACCGGATAGTCCGCCTGGACACAGTACACCGGCAGCTGTCGGGTGGTGGCAGAGGCTCCCACCACCTTGGGGTGGCTGACCAGGCGCAGGATGGCCACCGCCGCCAGCACCAGACCCACCCCCGCCAGAATGCGGCGGCGCAACACCAAGATTCTCATAAGGCGCTCCCCTTTCCACGGCTGTTTCACCCCAGTGTATGGTCCGCTGTGGAAAAACAGAACCGCCCGGTCTCCCTTTCCAGGGTAGCCCGGGCGGTCATACTGTCAAAAACGAAAATGAATGATTTTACACAAATATAAAGCCCAATGCTTGCATGTTCGAGAAAGGCTTTGCCTTTATCGCTCCATCTTCCAGAAGTAGGCGCAGTAGGGGGGCAGCTGGCTGCCGCCGCCGAAGTCGTGGAGCTGGCCTGTGATGAGGTCCACGGCCTGGCCACACCCGGCGTCAAAGTGGGCAGTGTAGGGCTGGTCGTCGGCGTTGATGGCCACCAGCACCCGCTCTCCCTCCACAGCCCGCTCAAAGATGAGCTGACGGTTGGTGAGCACCACGTTGCGGTAGCCGCCGTAGCATAGGGCCTGACTCTCCCGCTTGGCACGGGCCAGCTTGGAAATCCAATCGGTGAGGTCGTTCCACTCCGGCTTCTCCAGGGCGGGGCGCAGGGGAGCGTCGCCCCAGGACTCCTTCTTGCCCTCCAGGCCCCACTCACTGCCGTAGTACACCGCAGGTACCCCGGGCATGCCGAACATCAGGGCATAGGCGGGGGCCAGGTGCTCCTTGTTGGTGAGCTGGCTGGCAATGCGGGTGACGTCGTGGTTGTCCAGGAAGGAGAGCAGATGGGCCCCCTTGTACATGGTCCAGGGCTCGGGTCCAAACTGGCGGGCCAGAGAGTGGCCGATTTCAAAGAGATTCATGGAGTTGAAGCTGGACCACAGCCCCTTGTAACACTCGTAGTTGGTCACCGAGTGGCACATGTCCGGGGCCATCCACTGCTTGTAGTCCCCGTGGAGGGTCTCACCCATGAGGGCGAAGTCCGGCTTCAGGGAGGAGGTAAACTCCCGCAGGCGGCGCAGGTAGTGCTGGGGCAGGCAGTAGGCCACGTCCAGGCGCAGCCCGTCAATGTCAAACTGGTCCACCCAGGCGCGGATGGCCTCAAACTGGTGCTCCACCACCGCCGGGTTGTCCAGATTCAGCTTCACCAGTTCCCCGTGGCCCTCCCAGTCGGCGTACCAGAAGCCGTCGTTGTAGTGGGAGTTTCCGTTGAAGTCGATGCGGAACCAGTCCTTATAGGGGCTGTCCCACCGCTTTTCCTGCACGTCCCGGAAGGCCCAGAACCCACGGCCCACGTGGTTGAACACCCCGTCCAGCATCACCCGGATACCGGCCTGATGGAACGCGTCACACACCTGGGCGAAGTCCTCGTTGGTGCCCAGGCGGCAGTCCAACTGGAAATAATCCCGGGTATCATAGCCGTGGCGGTCGCTTTCAAACACCGGGTTGAAGAGTACGGTGTCCGCCCCCAGCTTTTTGATGTGCTCCACCCAGTCCAGCAGGCGCAAAATTCGGCTCTCCCCCACGCCATCGTTGTCCTCCGGCGCGCCACACAGCCCCAGCGGGTAGATCTGATAGATGACTGATTGGTCAAACCACATATGGTCGTCCTCCCTGTTCTCTGCCTTGGCAGCAGGTATTCTTACCCTGTTATTATACCCGCCTGCCGGGCACAGGTCAAATAAAACCGCCCGTCTTTGTCACCGATCGGCTCTCTCCACTCGGGCGGTCAAACGGGCCACACTGAGCCCAGTTTGGGACAAAATCAGCTCTTCCACCAGGTCGTCTTCGTACACATCGCCACACAGCCGATACCCCTGACGCTCCACCTCGTCCACAAAGAGATGGAAGGCCACCTCCAAGTCCTCCAGTTCTCCCTGGTGGTAGTACACCGCATACTCTCCCGCGGGCTTGATGTACAGCCGCTCGTCCTCCACCCGTCCCTGCACCGGATTGAAATAATGGCTCTCCACAAAGCAGCGGCGTCTGGCCCGCTCCAGGGGGATGATCTCCCCCGCCTGCAACCGGGTGCTCAGCTCCTTCTGCTCACAGTACTTCAAATGGTTGCGAAAGGTGCGCAAAAAGGTCTCCTCGTCCGGCATCTTGGTATACCGGGTGGGGGAGGCAATCAGGTATTCCTCCGGCATCTGGCGGACCTCCAGCACGCCGTACTGGCACTTGGCCCCCTCCACGTAGGAACCCACCGACTGCTCCAACGCCATCCGCATATCCGTTCCTGATACAAGCAACTGGATAAATTTACATTGAAATACAGACGGTTTGTCACCATTCGGGCAACACTGACAACCAAAAACCCTGCTTGTCCTGTGCGCCAAGGATAAGCGCCGCGCCTGATGGCATGACAAAGACCTCTTCCAGGTAAATTCGCCTGGAAGAGGTCTTTGTTGTCACGGTTATCGAGTCATGGGGATGTACTGGTCGGGCTTTTTGGCGGTGGCAATGTAGGTGGGCTTTCCGTTCTTGTCGAACCCGGTGCGGCGGAGCAGTCCCGCCTGCACCAGCCGCTCGGCGTCTGCCACGGCCATCTCGCCGTACTGGGGCACCGACACCAGGTTAGACGTATTGGAGTTGGGCCCCGGCTTGGAACCGTTGACCTTTGTGACGGTGGAACCGGAGCTCTTGCTGCTGCCACCGCTGCCGCTGCTGCGATAGGCCGCAGCGGCCTTCTGGCGGTAGTACTGGAGCATGGCGTTGACATACTCCTGGGTGTACCCGGACTTGGCAATCAGGTCGGAGGAAGGCATCACACCCGCCTGCAAAATGCCGTCCACCTGGGTCTGGGCCGCCTTCTGGGCCTGCTGCTGCTGTTCTCGCTCCCAATCCAGCTGGTCCACATACTGCTGGTACTCGGAGTCGTTGGCCTTTTGCAGACCCTCCAGGTAGCTTTGCAGCTGGTTGTAGTTGTCCAGATACTGCTGGTAGGCAAACTCCTTGTCCACATTGAACTGACCCAGCTTGTCCTTGTACTCCTGGTAGTCCATCTGCTCCTGGCCGTTGACGGCGTCCAGGTAGCTCAAGAGCTTGTTGTAGTCATCCAAATACTGCTGATAGGCAAAGTTTTTGTCTGTGTTGTACTGTCCCAGCCGGTCCAGATACTCCTTGTAGTCCAACTGCTGCTGGGTGTTCACCACTCCCAGATCGTTGGCCAGCTGCTCATATTCGCTCAAATACCGCTGGTAGGCCTGGTTGTACAGCTCGGGAATCATGTCACTGAGCTGGGAGGCGTAGTAGTTTCCCGCCTGGGACGCCGCTGTGGCGGCGTAGCTGGAAGTCTGGCCCCCCGAGGCAGCCGCCGCCTGGGCCAGAGCATTGGCGGTGGCCCGCTCCCCCTCCCGCAGGTACTGCTTCTGGTACTCTCCGAACACCGGGTCGGTGTCGGTGCTCCAGGTGAAGTCCTCCCGGTTGAGCAGCTTATCCAGCAGCTCCTTTTGCAGCTCTTCATAGGGGTTGGTGTAAGTGGGGGCCTCCTGGTCCCAGGAGAAGTCGGGATACTTGCCGATCTGGTCCAGAATGGCGTCCTGCTCCTCCTCGTACTTGTTGTCGTACTCCGGAGCCTCCTCGTCATAGGAGAAGTCGGGGTACTTGTCCAGCTGGTCCAGAATGTCGTCGATTTCATCCTGATAACTTCCCGTAAAGCCGTTGTAGCTTGCCTTGAGCTGGGCCGCCGCCTCGTTGGCAATGGCCCGCTGGGCGCTGGTGGTGGCGGAGTTGGCCTCCGCCTTCAAACTGGCCGCCGCAATGCCGTACTCCGGGTAGGGCTGGGCCAGACGCAGCTCGTCAGGGTCAAAGTCCTTCAGAGTGTTGGTGGCCTGGGCCTTTTTCAAAAAGTCGCTATAGGTGTATGCCATGTTCTCTCCCTCCATTAGGTACGGCCCGGGGTGGCGTTGTACCCTCCGCCGCCGTACCGCTCTCTGGTGATGCTGTAGATGCGGCACCTCCCGGTGCCGGTGAGGCGGAGCCGGTAATGGTCCCCCCGGCGGGGCACTATGGGCAGCTGGAAGCTGCGCTTGGGGGTGGGGCCGATGGGTTGGCCCATGGGCAGCCAGGTCCCATCGCTGTCCACCTGCACCCAGGCCTGGACCTGCCCCCCTTCCTCCACCTCCAGGCGGATATGGAGACGGAACAGTCCCTTTTTGTCCGGGCTCCCGTCGGTGAAGTCGGCAAACTCCGCCTCCCACTCCACCGCTTCCTCCTGCTGGGCTCCTTCCGAGGGCTGGGCGGTCTCTCCCACCGTCCAGATCTCTCCGGCCTCGTTGAGCAGGTACAGCGTCCCGCCGCTGGCGGCAAAGTGGGTGGCATGGGTGTCGTCCTCTCGGTGCCACAGCTTGGTCTGGGTGTCGTACACCAGCAGACTCCACCCCTCCCCCGCTCCCTGGGCGGAGAGGTAGTATCGCAGCCCGTCGGCCCCTGCCACGGCGTTGCCCACCGCCAGGTCCCCCAGGGTGCGGCTAATGCACTGGGGCACGCTGCCGGAGTAGGCCATCACCCCGCCCCGGGACAGATAAAACAGCACTTCCCCCGCCGCAGCCAGGCTCTTGCCACACCCCTCCATCACCCCCAGGGTCTCGGTGCCCATGACCTGGAAGTTGGAGGGCATGGTACCGTAGACCTTGTAGATGTGGTCCTCTTTGAAGAAGACGGGGTAGCCCAAATAGGAGATGCACCCGGTGAAGTTTCCCGCCGAGCCGGTGTCCACAGCGTAGGCATCGGTGGCCAGGCCGTCAAACACGTTCCAGTTGAAGGGGTCTCCCAGCTTGGAGCAGTAGATGGTGTTGTCCTTGCACCCCCACACCCGGTTCTCGTTTTCACACACGTAGTCCAGGTCGGGGACGGTACGGGTGAGGGTCACCTCCCCCTCTTCTGTGTAGGCCTCGTCCCCCTTCTCCCCGTCCAGGGTGAAGGAGTACTCGTAAAACACCAGCTTGTCGTCCTGAATGTCCCGGATGATGAGGCTTTTGTTGTTCTCGGCGTGGGTGGCGCAGCCGGAGATGGTCACGGCGTCTCCCTTTTGAAAGTAGTCCGTCCAGTTGACCCCCTGGGCCTGGATGGTGTTGGCCTGGGCCTCCTGCCCATAGAGGGTGCCGTTTTGGAAGGACAGCCCCGCCCCCGTCCATTTAGACTCCAGAGAGCCGAACACCCCGGTCTGGGTGTTGTAGTAGACCTTGTCGGGAAAGATGAGCAGATAGGAGCCCAGGGCGGCAAAGGTCTTCTCCCCCTGGCTTACATCCCCTTTTCGCTCCCCCTGGTACCAAAATCCACCCTGGGCCACCCAGCACAGTGTCCCCCGGGGAAAGAGGCCCCCGGGCTGTGTCAGTGTGGCCACCTTCCACCGGGGCGGGCGGCTGGCCAGGAGGGGATAGTCCGCCCCGGTGAGGTTTTTCATCTGGTACACCGCCCCGTCCCCCGCTCCCGGGGTGTGGTCCAGGCCGCCAAAGGCGGTCTGGCTGGTGGCGGTCATGCCGATGTCATAGGCCATCGCCGGCAGTCTCATGGGCTCCCTCCTTCACTTCCTCCACCTCTTGCTGGGTCAGCTGCCCCGCCGCCACCAGCATATCCAGGCGGCGGTCATCCCACAGCCGGGGGTAGTAACGCTTGGCCAAATCCAGAATGGTCATAACACTACCCCCTGCAAGGCGGCCAGAAAGTCCACGTCGGCCCGCAGCTGCTCCAGCGGGGTCACGGGCTCCACCATCCCCGCCAGATCGGCCTCCAGCTCTTCCAAGGTGCGCTCCACAATGACTCCTTCCACCAGCTTGTACCGGGGTACACCCTCGTCGGTGTACAGGGGGAGCGGCAAATAGTTGCTCTGGGGGTGGTGGCAGCGGTCTCCAGGTCCCCGCTCCACTTCCACCCACCCTTCCGTGTGGGTAAGCAAGGCGGAGGAGGTCAGCGCCACCACACAGCTGCCCGGGTTGACTTGTACGTATACGCTATATTCTTCCATAATTCACCTCACAAATTGGCGTCAAACAGTAGTTTTCCACTGATGCTGCGCAGGGTACACACGTCATTGGTCACCAGCCCGCTGGTGGTGAAGATGACCCCCACCCCGCCGGGCAGGTTCCGGGTCCCGGCCACAGCCGTGGGGGTGTGGGAGGCTCCGTTGTTGAAGATGCCGATGCCGGACAGGGCGGAGCCGTTTAAAAAGGTCACACTGGGGGCCAGACGCATCTTCACCCCGCAGGGGAACACCATACGGGCGGAACTGGTGCTGAAGGCAAAGCCATACCCCAGAGGGTAGCTGGTGTCCCCCTCCACCGGCACGTACTGGTAGCGGTAACAGCGGAGAATTTCCTCCGGGTCGGGCTGCTGGGTCAACTGCCAAGCGCCATCCTTCCCCTGGATGGCCAGGGTCTGGTGGTCCCCCACCTCCAGCTTGGCCCCGAAGATGCGGCAGGAGGCCGCCCCCTCGCTGATGAGCTGGCACCACAGCTGGGAAGGGCTGTCCGACAGGGTAACGGTGAGGGCGTACACCTGCAAGCCCTTCTGGGAGAGCACTTCTCCCGCCTGTCCTGTGCCGTCGTTGAGGCCCAGGTGGTAGCTGCCCGAGAGGATATCCACCGCCATGGACAGGGTCACCGTCTCCCCGGCCAAGGCCCCATAGTCCTCCACAAACTGGCCTAGCCCTAAGGTGCCCGAGGTGTTGGTGAGCTTGGCGTAGTTCTGGCCCACCACCACCTCCCCGGCGGTGGTGTCCCCGCTGGTCTTCCAGCCGTCCAGGGTGTAGGTAGGCTTGGTGATGGTGTAGGTGGTGCTGCCCCGCTGGTTGACGGTGAAACAGGGGTTGATGAGCAGGTTCTGCCCCACATCCGGGGTGACCTTCACCCCCTGGATGTACACCGGAATGTGGAAGGCGAAGTCGTCCTTTCCCCAGTCGAAGCCGGGGCTGGCCTTCACCACCTGCACCCCACTCTCCACCTGTTCCAGGGCGTCGGTGGCCCGGGCCTGGAACTCGTAGGCGGTCTGGTAGTCCAGCCCCTCCACCGTGGCGTGGGCCACATAGGTAAAGCCCATGGGCGTGGTCCGGTCCACCGCCGTCCAAGCCCCCCAGGCTTCCGTCCCCTGGGCCCGGTAGCGGTACTCCACCGTCAGGGTGTTGTCAGCCTCGCCAAAGGAGCCGTAATAGCATGCCCCGGCTACCTCCAAATCGTAACGGCCCGATGCATCCGGGGTCCCCTGGCCCAGGGTGCAGGACAGGCGCACATACCCCACCAGCTTCCGCTCCACCGTCTTGGCGGTGGTGTTGCCTCGGCTGTCGGTGGCAGAGACCACGATGGTCCCCGACTCCACCCCCTCCAGGGTGCCGTCTCCGGTGAGGGTGTGGCTGCCGCAGGTGACGGACTGCCGGACCAGAGAGGCCCCCTTCACCGCCTGGGCCCCGGTTTTCACCGCCACCTGGGAATGGTACTTCACCAGGTTCCCGCTCTCTCCGGTGAGGGCCAGGGTCGTAGGGTTCACGTCCTCCACCGTGGGGTTCAGGGTGGGGGCGGGGGTTTGGATGGTAAGGGTGCGGGTGAGATAGGTGATAAAAGTCTGACCCCCCACGGTGCTCTTGACGTAAAAGCGCACCTGGGCGGTGTTTTTCGTGGTGTCCACCCGGCGCATGGCCTCCCGCTCCGCCAGGGTCAGGCGGAAGGTGTAGGAGGTGCCGGAGATGGTGCGATAGTCCGCCAGGGCGTGGGTGCTATCCTTGAAAATGCCCAGCTGGACGGACACCCCGGCGGGATTGCTCACCTTCACCACCGGGTCGTCCTCGTCGGTGAAGTTGGGGGCGCTGGTGATGGTGGCCCCCCGGGGGATTTGGGTGAGGGTCATGGTACCCGACCCGCTCATGGGCCCGGGGGTGTAGCTGGCCGAAGCCATATCCAAGGAGTAAGCCAGGGCCATGACTTTGGAGCCGTCGCTCTGGTGGGCCACGGTCCGGGTCCCGGACAGCAAGGTCACCTCCGAGTAGGTCCCCAGGGTAATTTTCGGGGCAGACCCCCGGTCCCGCACCGCCACCGTCTGGTTGTCCAGCTTCACCGCCGCCCCCACCCCGTACTGGGCGAAGTTTTTGGTGGTGGACTTGAGCTTGAGGGTGTAGGAGAGGGTGGAGGTGTTCCCAGCGGTGCTGGTGGACTGCTCCACCAGGGTGAGCTCCAGGGTGAAGGTATTGGAACTCTGGGTGTAAGTTTTCGTCTGTAGTGCCATGTGTGCTATCCTCCAATCCAGAAGCAGCCCATGCGGTCCGCTCCGTAGGGTTCCAATCGGGCCTTCCCCGCCAGAATCAGGAAGGTCTTGGCATGGAGATTGGTGGCCTCCACTCCCTGGTTGTCCACCACCAGCACCTGGGTGCCGCTGCGGCTGACCGTCATGCCGTCCTCGGTGACCTGGGTGGTCATCTCGCTGCCCGTCTTGCTCACCGTCAGACCCTCATCGTCAAAGGTGAACCCAGTTTTGGTGGTGACGCTGTCCACCCCTTGAGCCAGCTTCTTCTCAATGGCGATCTCCACCTGGTCCGAGGTCAGGGCCAGCTCCACCCGGCTGGAGACCTGGGCCAGGGACTCCTCCAGGCCCTCCACGGTCTCCTGAGTATCGGACTGGGCGTCCTTGACCTCCTGGACCTGCTGTTGCTGGGACTGCACCAGGGCGGTGAGGCCATCGGCGGTGACAGACAGCTGGGTCAGCCGCTCCCCCTCCCCCTCCAGCAGCAGATAGAGGGGCTTTGTGATGGCCTCCTCCCAGACATTGAGGGCGGTCTGGTTGAGGTTGGTGGTGTCCAGATTCTGCATGGTGTAGCGCATCTGTTCCACCAGCAGATAGAGGTAGTTTTGCACCTGGGCCAGCTTGTCCTCTGTGGATATGTCCCCGTCAAAGTCGGGGAATTTGGCGTCCATGTACAGCCAGTTGGCTGGCATGCTTTCCACGCCTCCTTTCTCAAACAGGGCGCCGCCGTGGAAGCGGCGGCGCCCTGTGTTGTGCTCCTGCCGGGGCGGTTACACCTTCTCGGCGTAGTCCAGGCTAATCCAGCCTGCGCCGGACTTCAGCTTGCCCCAGCGCTTGGCTCCAGGGCCGTCCGCCTCCTCCACAATGGTGTACACCCCGGGCTCGATGAATCCCTGAGCCTGGGTGTCGGTGCCGGGGCCGCTGCGAATGCGCAGCTCGGTCACCGTCACCTTCACAGTGTAGGGGGTGAACCCGGTGGTGGAACCGGGCAGCTTGAGCACCTGCCCCACCACAATGAGGTTGGGGTCCTTGATGCCGTTTAATTGCGCCAGGGTGTCCACGGTGGTTCCATACTTCTGGGCAATCTCGCTGAGGGTGTCCCCCTTCACCACCGTGTAGGTCTTGCCGGACACCGGGGGCTGGGGCTTGACCTGGGCAGGGGTCATGGCCTTGGACACATCGGCCCGGAAGGTGTCCATGGACTTACCAAACTTGGGGAACCAGTGCATCACATCGGCGTGGTTGCTGGCCACCCCTCGCCGGTAGCCCTCGGAGTGGCAGATCACCACCCCGTCGGCCAGGGGGTTGAGGTTGTAGGTCTTGCACAGCATGGCAGTGAGCTCCACCGCCTCCTGGTAGACCTTGCGGAAATAGCCCTCGTCGGTGAGGTCGTCCTCACAGATCTCAAAGGCAATGTGGGTGTTGTTGGCGCTGCCCCCGGAGGTGCCGGTGCCGGCGTGCCAGCCCCGGTGGTTCCAGGGCAGAGTCTGGACGGTGCCCACGCCGCCGTCGGCCAGCTTGCCCACAAAGGCGTGGGTGCACACATCCAGCCCCGGATTATTCCAGTCGTTGGCGTTGCGGTTTCCGCCGATCTCCGCCTTCAACTGGGCCTCATTGCTCTGTCCCTCCACCGGCTGCACGTACCGGGCCACCAGGGGGTTGTTGGCCCCGGTGGAATGGACCATGACCCCCTTGGGGGTAATGGTCCGCCCGGCCTTGTAGCAGTCGTTGGCGGTCAACATACACTTAATCAGTCTCAATGGTGGTTACCTCCTCCACAGCTTCCTGCACATCTTCAATGGCTGTTTTCACCGCTGCGGCGTCAATGCGGCCCTCGGTGACGATGTACGTCACCACCGATACCACCGACACCACAGCCCCCGCTGTGCTGGCCACCGCCTCCTGGTCCAGTCCGAAGGCCAGGGCCAGTCCGGCGGCAATGCCCGCCAGAGCAGTCCACAGCTTGCGGCTGGACAGCTTTTGCAACACAGTGTTCACTGCTTCACTCCTTCTCGTACGCGGCTAGAATCTCTCGATCCAGCTTTTTCTTGGCCTCTTCCGCCTGGGTCAGCTCCTCCATGGCCTGGGCCAACTCTCCGTTGGGGGGCGGTTTGGTCACAGCGTGGTTAAGCCAGAATATGCACCGGCCATAGGCGTGGTGCAGCTGGTCCTCCACCTCCTGCCGCCGCTGGCGATGCTCCTGGCGCTGCTGGGCCTCCTGCTCCCCCTGTTCCAGCCGTCGGTCCAGGTACCGCTTGAGGTAGCCCACCGCCAGCCCGGTGATGCCGCTGCCCCCCACCAGGGCAGCCATCACAGCTCCCAGCACTTCCTCCCCGCTCATGTCCTGTCACTCCTGTACATCGGTCGGTTCTGCCCCTCATGCACCCGCTGCATCCGAGGTGTGGGCGGGGTCGTAGGTGCGGATGTACCAGTTGACGTAGTTTTGATAGCTGGTGTTAAAGCTCTCCATGCGGTTTTGATACAGCTCCAGCTCCCCGTTGGCCTGGTGGAGCTTGGCCAGCAGCCAGTGCAGGTACACATCGCTGTGGGGCCAGCCCACCGTGAGGGTCCCCGGCCAGCTCTGCCACACCTGCTCCAGCTCCTGCTCCGAGGCCAGCTTCACGTCCAGATAGATGCGCCCCTCCAGCTCGCCCAGCCACTGGAGCTTCTGCTCCTGGCTGTACTGGTTGGGGCTGAGCAGGTCCGCCTGGTCCACCACCTCCTGGGCGGTGGGAAACCGGTTGGCGTCTGCCATGGTCAAACCTCCTCTCTTCTCCCCCCGCCCCGGCCCTTGTGCCGGGGCGGGGATGTCCATCATTAGGGCAGCTCGGTGCCGCTGTCAATGCCGCCCACAGCGGCAAAGCGCCAGTCGTTGAAGGTGGCGTTGAAGCGGCTGCGGCCACGCCAGACATTGGCATCGGTGTTCTCGTCCACGGTGGAGCGCACCGCCAGCTGCACCCGGTCATTCCACACCGCGCCGCCGTAGGTCTGGTTGTACTTGCTGTCCAGCAGAATCCAGGGGGCGTTCCCCTCAGACAGGTCCACAAACTGGTTGAGGTAGCTCCAGACGATGACGTTCCAGCGGCCATACTGGTAGTTGAAGGCGTTGTTGGAGGTGGTGGGCTCCTTGTCCGCACCGATGGCGGCAAAGACCTCCTTTTTCAGGCTGCCCACCTCGGGGATGAGGATGGTGTCGGGGGCCACGTCCAGAATCTCGTCGTTGTCACCCCGGAACAGGTGCATGGCAGTCTCCATCTTGCCCAGGGCGTCGGCGGAGAAGGCGTCGCTGAACTTGTTGGCCTGGGTGTCGCCGGAGACCTTGGCGGGGTGGGCGGTGTGGAACATGGACACGCCGTCGGCGCTCTTGATGTCAAACTCCCGGCCCTTATAGGTGATCTTGTCCTTGCCGGAGATGGCGCCGCCGTACAGGGCCGCGCCGAACAGCTCCCGGGTGCGGTTGTAGCTGGTGATGAAGGCGGCGGGCTGCTTCTTCATGTCCATGACCTTGGAGTCCTCCATCATCTCGGCGGAGATGGAGAAGGAGTCCTTCCAGGTGTCGTACACCAGCAGCTTCTGGTAGCCCTCCTGCATGCCGTCCAGGGGATAGGCGCCGTTTTCGCCCACGGGCTCAAAGCCGCTCATGGCGGTCATGGTGGTCATCAGGTCACCGTAGTTCTCGCTCTTGCCCATGAGGAACAGGTCCTTGAGCACAGACTGACGCTCAAACTGCTCCCCCCGCTGCTCCAGGAACATGCGGATGGGGGCCTGACACTTGCCGTAAATGCTGTCGTTGAGGCCGGAGCCTTCAGAGAAAATGATTTTCATGGGGTTGGTTATCCTCCTTTACACAAATCTGCCCCGGACGGTGTCACCCTTCTGGGTGCCCTCCACGTCCACCAGCTCGAAGTTGCCAGCGCCCTGGGACACCGTGAGGCCGTCCTCGGCCACCTGTACCTTTACGCCGGGCTTTGCCTCGGCGGTGACGGCAGACAGGGTGGTCTCATAGAGGAAGGCCCCCTCCACCCGGGTGACGGGGATGACCTGGCCATCGGCGGCGGTGACGTCCGCCATGCACAGATAGGGGGGCGTGGTGGTGGAGGCTGCGCTGAGCTTGGTCAGCTTGCCGCCGGTGACGGTGAGCATCTGGCCCGCCTGATAGGTGTCGGCGGCTGCGCCCAGGTATTCCCAGGGCAGCATGGCCCCGGTGTTGCTTTTCACGGGTACAAACATTTACTTTCCTCCCTGATATTTGTTGTAATAGGCCTGAATGGCCGCTTCACTGGCCTGGGGGTTGAAGGCCCGGAACAAATCCATCTCCGGGGCGGGCACGGTGGCGGCCCCTTTGCCCCGCTGGGCGGCGGCGATGAGGTGCCCCTTGCTGCGTGCCAGGTTCTGGGCCTGCTGGCGGGCGGCGGCGGCTGCCTGCTGGGTGAGCTGGTCGTAGTGGGCCAGCTTGTAGGCGTCCACAAAGGAGTTGCCCCGCTTCACCAGCTGGTAAAACTCCTTCGCCCGGGGCATGGTGAGCAGATCGCCCACCGAGCGAATGTTGGGGTTGAGCTGGCGAATCTGGGCCAGCTCGGCGGCCACCTGGGCCTCCATTGCCGGGTTGGCCTGGGGCCGAGGGGCGAGCTTGGCCTGCTGGGCCTGCTGGGCCTGCTTGAAGGCCCGGTACTGCTCCAGGTTGGTGATGGGGGTGCCGTCGGCGGGGTTTTTCAGGGCCGCATCTCGGAGCACCTGCTCCACATCCTGGCGGGTATGGCTGCGCTCGGCCTCCACCGCCTCCTGGATGGCGGCCCGGGTCTCCGCCCGCCGCCGCCGGGCGGCGTTCTCCCGCCGCTGCTCCAGGCTCATCTCCCCCTGAGGGGGCTGGGCCTGGGGCTGCTCCGTCTCCTGGGGTGCCTGCTCCTGGGCGGGCTGCTCCACTCCCAAAGCCTCATACACTTGCTGCTCGTTGACTTCCATATCTCGTTCCTTCCTGCCCCCGTGGGGCCGTGGGATGTTCCCGCTATCCCTGCGTATTGGTTTGGTTTTTCGGCGTTACTCCTTGCCCTGTCTCAGGTCCTTGCCGGTGTGTACGGTGCCGGTCTTGGTGGCGGTGGTCTGGCAGGGCGCCTTTACCACCTGGGTGCCGGTGTTCTGAATCCGGCCGATGTAGCCCTTCTGCTCCTTCATGCCGTTCCCTCCCTTCTCATCTGGTCTGGCATGTTCCCGCTGTCGCCTTGCGTGAGTTGTCGTTGTGATTGTCCCATCTGGGCCTCCCGCTGCGCCCGCTGTTCCAGGGCCTGCTTGGTGTCTCCAGCCCCGGGGTAGTGCAGCTGCTCCATCTTGGTCCAGAATAGAATGAGGGTCTCGGTGGCCGCCGGGTCGCCGAAGGCCCCATTTTGCAGGTTCTGCCTCGTCTCCTGCCACATGGCCTCCCGGTTGCTGGCCAGGGTGTCGGTGGTGTCCACCGAGAAGAGGAACTGATCGTTCCAGTAGTACTGGCCGTCGGAGTCCTGTTCCAGGAAGTCGTAGCGGTTGAACTGCTCGTACTGGGTGTGGCCCTGGGCGTCCTGGTAGGTGACGGGCCGGGGCTCGTCACCGTAGGCCAGCCAGAACTCGAACATCATGCGGAACAGGTCGGCATAGGCCTTGTTTTTCATCACCCGCTTGCTCTCCAGCCGTCCGGCGGCCTGGGCGGCGGAGAACTCCTTGGCCTTGCCGCTGGTGGCCGTGGAGTCCGCCCGGCCCTGGAAGGAGTCGGTGATGCCCAGAATTTGACGAGCCTCCTCGTAGACGTTGGCCAGGTACAGCAGCTCGTACTCCAGGTCCCCCTTGAAGTCGTATACCCCAATCATGGCCTTGTCCGCCGCCGAGCCGATGTACCACCGCTCCCCGTCCTGGCTGTCCACCCGCAGCGAGGCGTTGTCGGGCAGGGTGATGCGGGTGCCCGCCTTCACCAGGCGGTCAATGATCTTCTGCTCCAGGCGGTTGATGGTGTTTTGCTGGTCGGCGATCATGTCCACATCCGAGTTGCCCAGCAGCTGGCCGTACACGGACACGCTGCGCTGCAAGACGATGGGGAACACCCCCGGCTTGTAGAAGGGGATGAGGGTGGGGCGCATTACCGGGTTGCCCTCCTGGTCCAGATCGGGGGTGGCCCCGGGGATGGACAACCCCTTCCCGGTGGTGATGGGCAGCAGCACCTGCTCATACTCCTGCACCTGGTCTTCAAACTCCTCACAGCCGCACCAGGGGCAACCGCCCCCCTGGTACTCCCGGGGTGCCTGACTCTGGTCCGGCTCCACGGGCAGGCTGTCCAGGCCGCCGCCCCCGGCCATGGCCTCCTGGGCCAAGGTCTGGGCCAGCATCTGCCCCGCCTCCTGGCGCAGCAGCTCCCCCTGGTCTTGGTTGGGTGCCGTGGCGGGCTGTTGGATGAGCTGTCCGGGCAGGGGCCGAACCCGGCCGCACTGCTTACACACGGGCTGCCGCCGGGCCTGGTAGTCCTCCAGGTCCTCCAGCGGGGTGTCGTTGACCCAGCAGTACCGATTCACGCCCCCCTGGGCGTTCTTCTCATAGCCCACATACCGGGTGAGGGCGTCCTCCACGGCGTTCACGCCGTCCACACCTCGCACGGCGGGCTCGGACTCCCCGTCCTCCTCCACCCAGATGCCGTACTCCCGGAAGATGGCGTCCCGGGTGGTGGGGATTTTCACAATCACCCAATCCATGTCCTGAATGGAAGTGAACACCCCAGGCTGGGGGGCCAGCTGCTTGGGGTGGAGCATGCGCACCACCTGGGTGCCCACGGTGTCGTGGGTGCGCTCCCGGTTGTCCCACTCCACCAGGTAGGCCACGCCCCCCTGGATGGGGACGGTGCGTTCGGCCAGGTCGTTGAGCTGGGCAAAGGGGAGCCGCTCCAACTCGTTGCGCAAAAAGTGCTCCAACAGCTGGGCCAGCCCCTCGTCCTCTCTGCGGCGGGGGGTGACCTTGGGCTGGGGAATGGCGCTGGACACCTGGGTCTCCACGTTTTCAAAGACGATGTTGCGCACATGGCTGGTGCTGCGCACGCCCCCGTCCCTTCTCGTATCTCCGGGCACCAGGGGCCGCAGCTGATGGTCTCCGTTGTAGATGCGCTCCCGCTGGTCCATGCGGGCGTACTCGGCGGAGTAGGCGGCATTGCTCAGGGCCAGCCGCTGCTGCCACAGCTTCAGCTTCTCCCCCGCTTGTTTCTGGTGTTTGGCCTTCATCTTCATCCTCCTTTGTTGTCACCGGGCCTGCCCCACAGCCGCAGCAGCATCTCCCGGTCCCCGGGGCTGGCTCGGTTCCAGTCCTCCCACATGTCCGAGGTCCACCGGGCGGTGCCTCCGGGCTGGGGGGTGGTCAGGCGCATGGACTGCTGGGGGCGCACGTAGTGGGCGATGGCCAGGGCCATGACACAGTCGTCGTGGGCCCCCGGCTCCGCCTCGGGGCGCATCTGCTCATTGCGCACAAAGGTGAGCATCTCCTCCAGGGTGGCCCGGTCGTTCACGCCCCCCAGGTGGTCCCGCATCACCCGCACCAGCTCCGCCAAAATCACCGGGCGGGTGAGGCGGTCGGTGCGGAAGCCGTAGGCGTGGTGGATTTGTCCATCGAAGGAGTCCTCCACCTCCCGGACGTAGATTTTCGGGTAGCCCATGAGCCCCAGCAACTTCACCGGATAGGTGGAGAAGTTGCACTCGGGGGCCAGCAGGGCACGGTTGTAGTGCAGCCCCAGACAGTACAGCTGCCGGGTATAGGTGTCCTCGTCGTACTGGTGGCGGAGGGTGCACACCTGCACCCCGGTGATGTTGTCCAGCACCTGGGCCACAAACCAGTCGGAGCCGTCCCCGGCGGTGTCCCCGCCGATGACGTAGGGCCGCCCCTGCTGAGGGGGTGTGTAGATGCGGATAGGTCCCCCCTTCTCCTCCACCCAGTGGATGTTGGCAAGGTGGATGCCGTCGTCGGCCAGGTCGTACTCGAACAGGCCCTCGTTTGCCGGGGGCTCCAGGTGTTGCAGCCGCTCCCCCACCGCCTTGCCGTTGAACACGGTCTTGCCCGTCACCCCCCACTGGCCCAGGCAGTAGACCATGTAGTAGTACTCGTCGGTCTCTTTGAAGCTCTCCAGGGTGGCCACCGCCTCGGGGGTGAGAAAGCGGTTGTCTTTATAGGTGCTCTCGTGCACCGTGGCCCGGGGGTCTTTCCGGTCGAAAAACCGCTTTTTCAGCCAGTGGGTGATGCTGATGGGGTTGAAGGTGAGAATCATCTGGAGATACTGGTTGAAATCCGTTCGCAAACGGATGTCCAGCTGGTTAAAGTCCCCCTCCTCCAGCTCGGAGGCCTCCTCAATCCAGATGCCGGTGATGTTGAAGATGGATTTCAGCTTCTCCACGTCGTCCAGCCCGGCAAAGAGGATGACGCTGCCATTGGCAAAGGTGATGGTCATGGCGGACTTGTTGGTCTTGGCCCCGGCGTCGGGGTAGAAGTCCGAAATCTGGCCCACCAGCTGGGCCCAGCAGCTCTCCCGCAGGGTGCGGGCCACCTTGCGGCACACCAGCCACCGGTGCCCCGGCTCGCTGGTCACCCGCTCCAACACCTTGCGCCCGGCGAAAATGCTCTTGCCGCTGCCGCCGCCCCCTTTCAGCACCAGAAACCGGTGCTTGTCAAAGAAGAGGGGGAGAAAGGTGTCGTTGTTGGTCTCTTTCAGGCCCTTGTACCACAGCAGAGCCTCCTCCTGTCGGTCATGGTTCATGGTGCTCCGGCAGCTCCCCCTGCCCCTCCTCCCACAACTCTTGGAGCAGAGCCAGCTTCTCCTGGGTAGTGAGGGACTGGGCCGCCCGGGTCTGGGGCCCCGCCTCCACCTCCACCTTCTGGGCATAGCCGTAGTTGTTTTGCAGGTGGAACACCACCCCCTTCACGTCCTTGCGGGTGAGCAGCTGCTCCTCGCTCCACGCCTGCAACATCCCGGTGACCCACTCGGTGGCCTCCTCCAACTCCGGGTAGGCCTGGTGATCACACCACTGCTTCCACTTCCCCGGGGTGATGCCCAGGTGGAGGCAGATGCCGGTGAGGGTGGGCGGAATCACATATTCCCGGGTGCGGATGATCTCCCCCCGGTCGTTGTACACCGGCTTTTTCTCACAGATGGGATTTCCCTTCTTGTCCACCTCTCCGGTGGGTTGCAGCTCGGTGACATCCACGGTGCGGCTGATGGAGTCCAGGTATTGGCGTACCTGACGCATCAGGGCCTTGGATGTGCTGGTTTGTCGCTGTCTGGCAGCCACAGATTTCCCTCCCTTGTGTTCTTCTTGTCCCATTGTAGCAACCAGACTTCCCTCGTGATTACACATTCCGTATTCAAACTCCACACTTTCCCTTATAAATCCTGGGGAAAGCGCACATAATAGCGTTTCAGCGCCCGGTACAGAGTGGTGGGGGAGGCGATGTAGTGTCTCTGACACACGGACTTTACCGCCTCCCCGGTGGTGACGTGCTCCAGCAGCGCCTGGCCATTGTTGCCCCCCACGCAGTCGCACAGGCGGCGGATGCGCTCCTGCTCCCGCACGGGCAGGCCAGAAAAGCGCAGAGACTTAAAGTAGATGTACCCTTGTCGGGCATAGGGCACCGGAATGCCCCGCTTATAGCGAAATTTCATCGTGTTTCTCCTTTCAACTGCTCCACCAGCTCCCGAATTTCCTCTTCGGTGTGGGTGGAGACGAATCTTCCATAGGTGGTGTGGTTTTGCCGGGCCAGCCGGGACACCCACACCAGCTGGGGGACGGGGGGCGGCGGCTCCAGGTCCCAATCCGCCTCAAACTCCCGGTCAATCTCGGCGTCCGCCTGGGCCATCTCCTCCAGCTCCTGGGGTGTAAACCCTGTCACGCCCCCGTCACCTCCCCGTTCCCTCCATGTGGCCCCCGCCGGGCACCGTCATCACCGTGGCCAGCACCGCCAGCACATGGTGGGCGGGCACCCCCAGAAACTGCTCATATCCCCGGATGAGGGCCTCCAGGGCATCCATGGCGGCGGCGGTGCTGGAGGCCTCAATGACCTGACAGAACCCGTCGCTGCCCTCCTCTTTGCGCACCTCCAGCTTCACCCGCTCCCCCTGGGTGCGCTTCCCTCCGTGATAGACCATCTCTTCTCGCTGCATCCCGGCTCGTTCCTCCTTTTTCTCCTCTCGATGTCTCCACGCCAGCCCCTGGGCCACGCCCAGCCAAAAGGCCCGCTCACGCCGCCCCAGCCGGGGCAGGCTGACGCACAGTGACCATGCGCTCCATGTCATAGTCTCCCTCCTTTTATTGATTTCTCGATAATATTATATCAGTCGCCGATATTTGTCAAGGCCATTTTATTGATTTGGTCAATCTTCTTTCTTGTGCTTCCCGCTGTGGCGTGGTAAAATACGGAGGTAACCCCCGTATCGTTTCGAGAACTGGAGGATTGACTATGAGTGTTGGACTGCGCATCCGCCAGGTGCGCAAGGCCTATGGGCTGACCCAACAGGCCTTTGCCGACCAACTGGGTTTGAAGCAAAATACCATTGCCACCTATGAGATCGAGAAAACCACCCCCAGCGAGCGCACCATTTTGGATATCTGCCGGGTGTTCCATGTCAACGAGGACTGGTTGCGCACGGGCCAGGGGGACATGCTCCTGACGCCCCCCAGCGGCCACACTCCCGACGAGGAGCTGATGGGCTTTTTGGGGGATGTGGCAGGCCGGAATGACTTCCGCTCTCGCCTCATTTCCGCTCTGTCCCGGCTCAGCGAGGAAGACTGGGCGGTGCTGGAGCGGCTGGCCCGAGAGCTTACCGACCCCGAGACATAAAAAATCCCCGGGCATTCCACCATTTCGGTGAAATGCCCGGGGATTTTTCCCGTTTATCGATTCAAATAATGGGAAATAAACTGAAAAATGGCTCGTAGCTGGGCCTCATCCGCTCGGTCCAGTAAGTCGATGATTGCCGCTTTGATCCAGTTACGCTCCATTTCTCTTCCTCCCTGCGCTGGGGATGGGGGTGCCATCCCGTTGGTCCACGATGTCCTGCCCCCATTATAATCGAACATATGTACCATTTCAAGCATCTGACTCCCACAATTTGTCTAAAATTGTCCGTTCTATGGGACTTTTGTATGATAACATAAAAAAATGTCGAATAAGGCCGAAAAAAGTCGAAAGGACGGGAAATTTTCCCGTCCTTTCAAAAATACAGTGTTTATGCCAGATTTCGGTTCCAATCCATGCGCCGATAGTACCACAGGAAGGTCACGGAGCTCAAGAACCAGGTGAGGGGGTAGACCCAGTAGACCATCTGAATGCTGCCGGTGAGGGGCACGGCGATGGCCAGGAAGGACACCCGGATGATGCACCAGCAGATCATCATCACGAACATGGGCACCACGGCCTTGCCTGCACCTCTGAGGATGGAGGCCATGGCGTGGGAGAAGGCCAGAAGGCAATAGAAGAGCACCGAGGTGCGGGCCTTGTCCACGCCGTAGGCGATGACGTCGGGGGAGGTGTCAAAGGCGGCTATGAGTTGGGGGGCGAAGATAAAGACCGCCACACCGATGAGCTCGGCCAAAATCACCGAGGTGATGGTGCCGAACCGGGCGCCCCGTTTGGTGCGCTCGATCTGGCCCGCACCCAGGTTCTGACCCACAAAGGTGGTCATAGCCATGGTAAAGCTGGTGATGGGGAGGAAGCCGAAGCCCTCAATCTTGGAGTAGGCGCCCACGCCGGCCATGGCGGCGTCGCCAAAGTGGTTGATGTTGGACTGGACCACCACATTGGCAATGGCGATGATGGAGTTCTGAACGCCGGAGGGCAGGCCGAAACGCACCACCCGCTTGAGCATATCCCAGTGGAAGCGAATCTTCCGCAGCTCCACCCGGTAGTTGTCCTTGACCCTCAGCAGCCGCCACAGACACATGATGGCACTGACGTACTGAGCAATGATGGTGGCCCAGGCCGCTCCGTCCACCCCCATGCCCAGCACGGCGATGAAGAACAGGTCCAGCACCACGTTGACCACCGAGGAGACAATGAGGTAGTACAGGGGGTGGCGGCTATCGCCCACCGCCTGCATGATACCCACGCACACGTTGTACATCACCGAGCCCAAAGAACCCATGAGGTAGATGCTCAGATACAGCTGGGAGTTGTACATGACGTTTTCCGGGGTGTCCATCCACCGGAGAATCTGGGGAGACAGGCCCACGCCCACCGCTGTCATCACCACGCCGGCCACCAGACCGAAGGCCACGGTGGTGTGCACTGCCTTGCTCATCTCCTCCAGCTTGTTGCCGCCGAAGTAACGGGAGATGACCACACCGGCGCCGATGGCGATGCCGCTCAAAAAGCCGATGAGCATAAAAATGAGGCTGCCGGTGGAGCTCACCGCAGCCAGGGCATTCTTTCCCAGGAAGTTTCCTACGATCAGGGAGTCGGCGGTGTTGTACATCTGCTGGAACAGGTTGCCCAGAAAAATGGGAAGGGCAAAGTAGGTGATTCGCTTCCAAATGGGCCCTTGTGTCATGGGTTCTGTGGTGTGTGCCATTTTCATTTCCTTTCTCTATCTCTCATTTCGTGTCTGATTAGTATATACCTCCCAGTTCCCCTTGGCAAGCCATTGGGGAGAAAACCTGCGGTTTTGTTGGAACTACAACAGACATTCCCGGCCCATTGTGGTATCCTACCATCAAAATCACCACACCAGGAGGACATATCTATGATTCGACGCATCATCCACATTGACCAGGACAAGTGCAACGGCTGCGGGGCCTGTGCTCAGGCCTGCCACGAGGGGGCCATCGCCATGGTAGACGGCAAGGCCCAGCTCATCCGGGACGACTACTGCGATGGCCTGGGGGACTGCCTGCCCACCTGCCCCACCGGGGCCATTACCTTCGTGGAGCGAGAGGCCGCCCCCTATGACGAGGCAGCGGTGAAGGCCAATATGGCCGCCAAAGCTGCCCCCTGCGCCTGTCCCGGCAGCATGGCCCGGGCCCTCACCCCCCAGGCAGACACCGCCGCCCCTGCCCCCGCTGCCTCCCAGCTGCGCCAGTGGCCGGTGCAAATCAAACTGGCCCCGGTGAACGCCCCCTACTTCCAGGGCGCCCACCTGCTCATTGCCGCCGACTGTACCGCCTACGCCTACGCCAATTTCCACCAGGACTTCATCCGGGGCAAGGTGACCCTCATCGGCTGCCCCAAGCTGGACATGGTGGACTACACGGAAAAGCTCACCGCCATTCTCCAGGATAACGACATCACCGCCCTCACCATTGTGCGCATGGAGGTGCCCTGCTGCGGCGGCATCCAGCACGCCGCCACCCAGGCTTTGCGTGCCAGCGGCAAGTTCATCCCCTGGCAGGTGGTGACCATCTCCACCGACGGGCGGATTTTGGACTGATGGGGGCTTGACTTCTCCCCCCGGTTTGTGTACCATTCACATAGCGGGTTTTTCTCAAAAATGCAAGCATTTTTTCGAGGAGATACAGCCCGCTGCATGCATCCTTGGGTCCAAGGACGACCCAAGGCCACACTGGCGGGCTGAGAAGTGTTTTTTCCGATGCGCATGTCCCCGGAAAAAACGAATTTTCATTTATTTTCCCGCCTGCGGGCGGGAAAACTCTGCCGAGGGCTTGTGTTCCTAACCAAGTACCTCAAACTTCTTGCAGGGACTTTTGCTTTTTTGACAGTCAAAAGGTACGCCCCAAAGGCGTACCTTTTTCTTTTTAGGAGAATCCCATGACATTACAGCAATTTTTTACCCAGCACCCCAAGGCCGCCCTGGCCTTCTCCGGGGGCTCCGACTCCGCCTACCTTCTCTGGGCGGGACGCACCTGGGGCCAGGACGTGCGGCCCTACTACGTCTCCACCCCCTTCCAGCCCGCCTGGGAGCGTGAAGACGCCCAGCGTCTGGCCCGTGAGCTGGGAGTACCCCTGACGGTGGTGGAGCTGGACGTGCTGGCCTGCCCAGAGGTGGCCGCCAACCCAGCAAATCGCTGCTATTTCTGCAAAAAAGCCCTCTTTTCCGCCCTGTGGCAGCGGGTCCGGGCGGATGGCTTTTCCCTGCTGCTGGACGGCACCAACGCCTCAGACGACGCCCAGGACCGCCCGGGCATGAGGGCCCTCTCCGAGCTGGAGGTGCGCTCCCCTCTCCGGGAGTGCGGGGTCACCAAGGCCCAGCTGCGGGCCCTGAGCCGGGAAGCGGGGCTGTTTACCTGGGACAAGCCCGCCTATGCCTGTCTGGCCACCCGCATTCCCACGGGCACCCCCATCACCGCCCGGGATTTGGCCCGGGTGGAGGGGGGCGAGGACGCCCTCTTTGCCCTGGGCTTCACCGATTTTCGCATTCGACTGCGGGGAGACGCCGCCCTCATTCAATTGCCCCTGGACCAGATGGACCGGGCGGTGGCTCAGTATCGGGTCCTTCTGGACGCCCTCTCCCCCCACTTTTCCCAGGTCTTTCTGGACTTGAACCCCCGGAAAAAGGAGGAATTCCATGGACAGTAAACAAGATGTACTGGCCCTGTTGCGGGGTGTGGCGGACGGGTCCGTCACACCGGAGCAGGCTGTGCTGGAGCTGAAGCGCTCCCCCTTTGACAACCTGGGCTATGCCCGGGTGGACACCCACCGCACCGTGCGCCAGGGTGCCTCGGAGGTCATCTACGGGGCGGGCAAGACCCCCCGGCAAATTGCGGGCATTGCCGCCTCCATGATGAAAAACGGCAGCCGCAACATCCTGGTCACCCGCCTGGACCAGGACAAGGCGGACCTGGTGGCCCAGGAGCTGCCCATGGACTATCACCCCGTCCCCCGCATCGGGGTGATCAACCCCCAGCCCCACCCCCAGGTGGGTTCCATTGTGGTGGCCACCGGGGGCACCAGCGACATGCCGGTGGCGGAGGAGGCCGCCCTCACCGCCGAGGTGCTGGGCAACCAGGTCACCCGCCTCTATGACGTGGGAGTGGCGGGACTTCACCGCCTGCTGGCCTCTCTGGACGAGCTGATGCAAGCCCGGGTGGTCATCGCCGTGGCTGGTATGGAGGGGGCGCTGGCCTCGGTGGTGGGCGGTCTGGTGGACTGCCCTGTCATCGCCGTGCCCACCAGCGTGGGCTATGGGGCCAGCTTTGGCGGCCTGTCCGCCCTGCTGGCCATGCTCAACTCCTGCGCCTCCGGGTGTAGCGTGGTGAACATCGACAACGGCTTTGGCGCAGGCTTCCTGGCCAGCCGCATCAATCAAATGGAGGGTCTGCCTCAATGAACACCTTATATCTACAATGTAACATGGGCGCGGCGGGGGACATGCTCACCGCCGCTCTGTATGAGCTGCTCCCCAACCGGGAGGAATTCTTGCACACCCTCAACCACATGGGTCTGCCTGGGGTGGAGTTCCACGCCGTCCCCGCCCAGTCCTGCGGCATCTCCGGCACCCACATGGACGTGGTGGTCCACGGAGAGCGGGAGGAGAGCCTGGACCATCACCATAACAATGACAATGACCACGACCACCATCATCACCATGATCATGAACATGAGCACGGCCACGAGCATCATCATCATCACCACCACACCACCCTCCACGATGTGGAGCACCTCATCGGCCGCCTGAACCTCCCCGCCCCGGTGCTGGAGCAGGCCCGGGCGGTGTACCACCGCCTGGCTCAGGCGGAGTCCCAGGCCCACGGGGTGGAGGTGGACCTGGTGCACTTCCACGAGGTGGGTGCCCTGGACGCCGTGGCGGACGTGGCGGCGGCCTGCTATGCCCTGTACCTACTCCACCCCGACGAAGTGGTGGTCTCCCCCGTCCACGTGGGCAGCGGCATGGTCCACTGCGCCCATGGTATCGTCCCCGTCCCCGCTCCCGCCACCGCCCACCTGCTGGAAGAGGTGCCCTGCTACGGCGGCGACATCCAGGGGGAGCTGTGCACCCCCACGGGGGCGGCGCTGCTGACCACCTTTGCCACCCGGTTTGGCCCCATGCCCCCCATGGTGCTGGAGCACACCGGGTACGGCATGGGCAAAAAGGAGTTCCCCGCCGCCAACTGTGTCCGGGCCATGCTGGGACACACCCAGGACACGGAGAACGTAATTTTGGAGCTGGTGTGCAACCTGGACGACATGACCCCCGAGGCCCTGTCCTTTGCCTGCCAGCGGCTTTTAGAGGAGGGGGCCCTGGACGTGTACACCCTGCCCGGATGCATGAAGAAGGGCCGCCCCGGCTGGCAGCTGGTGGCCCTGTGTGACCCCGCCCACAAAGACCCGCTCATCCACCAGGTGTTTGCCCTTACCTCCACCACGGGGCTGCGGGTGCGCACCTGTGAAAAGCACGTGCTGGACTACACCATCACCACCCGGGAAACCCCCTACGGCCCGGTGCGGGTGAAGAAAGCCCAGGGCTACGGGGTGCACCGCTCCAAGCCGGAGTATGAGGACATGGCCCGCATCGCCCGGGAGCATAAGATCACCCTGAAACAGATATTCCACAGGGACTAACCCATGCCTCTTCCCTCTTCACTGGCAGGGGAGACGCGCTCCGCTGGGCCCCATTTCTCCACGTGGAGATTTACAATGCAAGTGCAACACCTAAAATAAAAGATGACCCATTGGGGAAATTCCTGTAAAATGGCAGTTGACGAGACAAACCATAAGGAGGAATCCCCAAT